>DASQBO010000229.1:0-4781 GCA_035635175.1 Casimicrobiaceae bacterium
ACGTTCTCCATCCGCTGGCCCGGCTTGAGCTCGCCCGAGAGCCAGTCGAGGTACGGACCGAGCCGGCCGCGGTCCGCGAGATCGGCGACCAGGAGCCGCCACGTCGCGCGGTTGCCCGGCTGCAGGAGATTCGTCGCCGGCACGTCGTCGAGGTTGAGCAGGAGCCGCGGGCCGAGCGAAAGCAGGCCGCTCGCCACCTCCGGCTCCTGCTCCACGATGGCGCCGACCTCGAGGCTCGCCTCGCCGACGCTGATCCGGTCGCCCGTCTTGACGCCGAGCCTTGCCGCGAGGCGCGCGTCCGGCCACGCCTGACCTCTCGGCGGAATGCCGGAGGCGCGCACGCCGTCGGGCGACGCGGGATCGACGAGCATGATCGCGCCGCGCAGCGGATAGCCGACGGCGATCGCCTTGACGTCGGCCAGCACCGCCCCGGCCGCGGGATCGGCGCCTTCGCGCTGCACCATGCTGTTGAACCTGAGCGCTGGCGTCGCGGCCAGCCCGCGGCGCCGCGCCTCGTCGGCGAGCGACTCGGGCAGCGGGCGATCGCCGGAGACGAGCAGATCGGCGCCGAGCAGCAGGTTCGCCTGCCGCGTGAGTGCCGTCTTCACCCGGTCGGCGAAGAACGCCACGGTCCCCACGCTGCCGACCGCGAGCACGATGGCGGCGATCAGCACGGTCAGCTCGCCCGCGCGCGCGTCGCGCGCGAGCATGCGCAAGGCGAGGCGCAGGGCCGTCATGCCGGCGCCGGCGGCGCGTCGTCGCCGACCAGGCGCCCGGCCGCGAGCGAGACGCGCCGCACGCAGCGCGACGCGATGTCCGCGTCGTGCGTGACGAGCAGGAGCGTCGTGCCGCGCTCGCGGTTCAAGCGGAACATCAGGTCGGCGACCTCGGCGCCCGTCGCGTTGTCGAGGTTGCCGGTGGGCTCGTCGGCCATCAGGAGCTTCGGCTCGCCCGCGAACGCGCGCGCGATCGCGACGCGCTGCTGCTCGCCGCCCGAGAGCTGCTTCGGGTAGTGCGTCCGCCGCCGCGCGAGCCCGACGCGGTCGAGCCACTCCGCCGCGCGCGCAACCGCGTCGGGGGCGCCGGCGAGCTCGAGCGGCAGCATCACGTTCTCCTGCGCCGTCAGCGCAGGCAGGAGCTGGAACGACTGGAAGACGAACCCGAGCAGGCGCTGGCGCAGCGCGGCGCGCGCGTCCTCGTCCTGCGCTCCCAGCGCGACGCCGTCGAGCCAGACTTCGCCGTGCGTGGGACGGTCGAGACCGGCCAGGAGGCCGAGCAGCGTCGTCTTGCCCGATCCCGAAGCGCCGACGATCGCGACGGCGGCGCCGGCGTCGACGCGAAAGCTCACGTCGTCGAGGATCGTGAGCGGCGCGTCGCCGCTCTGCACGATCTTGGTCAGGCCCTCCGCGCGGAGGATCGGAGCGGAACTCAAATGCGGCCGGGATCGGCGGACGCGACCGCGCCCGTCACGAACGAATAGGGAACGTGCGCTGTGTCCGGCGGCAGGCGCCAGTGATCGGGCGCCTCGTAGGCGTACGCGCGGTCGGGCAGGTTCAGTAGCGACGCGGGGATCGCGCCGACGTTCTGCACGCCGTGCCACACGCCGGCGGGCACGACGATCAGCATCGGTCGACCCGTCCCGCAGCGGAACACGTTGATCCGGCGCTCGGTCGGAGAGCCGGCGCGCGCGTCGAACAGCACGATCTTGAGCTGCCCGTGGTTCGCGAACAGCCGGTCGGTCGCATGCTGATGGACGTGCCACGCCGAGATCGCGGCGGGCTGCAGGACGACCTGGAACACCTGCGCCACGTCGAGCGCGTCGAGCTGCCAGTCCTCGCGCCAGATCTCGGTCAGGTAGCCGTTGTCCTTCATCACGTTGCGGACTTCGCGGACGACGACACCCGCGATCGGCGGCTGCAGCGGCTCCCAGTCCGCAGTGATGCTCTGCGCATCGCGCGCGGCTCCAGGCAGCGCGCCTTCGGCAGGCGCGAGCGCGGCGTCCGGCTTGGGCATCGGAATCGGAGCACTCATCGAGGGGTCCTCGAGTCGGGATCGCCGCAGGGCGCGCAAGCGGGGTCCGCTTCGGAGCTCGGCGCGTCGGCGAGACCGCGGCGGCGGTAGAGCTCGCGGATCACCGCGCCGCGCTCCGGGAGAAAGCCCCAGCGTCGCGGAAACTTATAATAGCAGTACAGGACTTCGGGATCGACGCGCAGCGCCTGCGCGACGCGTCCGCTCGCCCGCTGCACGAACGCCCGGAGCAGGAGCCGGAAGCGGAAGATCTTGAGGTGCGTGGGTCGCGGGTGCAGCCACGCCTCGGTGATCCGCCGCTCGCGGAACGACGGATCGTCGCGCATCGCCCGCCACACGGTCTCGTGCTCCCTCCACTGCCGGTCGGCGTAGACGTTGCGCCGCGTCGTCGCCGAGATCACCAGGACGGTCACCGCGGGCGTGACGGCGAACGAGGCCCCGCCGCGATACGCTCGCCACAGCCAATCGCGCGTGGGATAGGTGTAGACGCGATCGCGGCGCCGGAGCGGGCCCACGCGCCGGGCGAGCGCGCGCCGGAACACCCATGTGCTCGCGTTGGGATGGAGGATCGGGTCGAAGCGGCCGTCGGGGTAGGACGCGTTGACGCGCCACCGGCCGTCCGGGTCCGCCTCGAGCTGCAGCGCGAACGTGAGGTCCGCGTTCGTGGCCTCGAGCGTCGCGAGCGCGCGCTCGAGGTGATCGGGAAACCAGAAATCGTCGTGATTGAGAAGCGCGACGAAGCGGCCGCGGGCGAGCGCGAGCGCGGCGTTCGTCGGGCCGGATTGGTCGCCCACGCGCGGCCGGAGATCGACGAACCGGATCCGCGGATCGCCGAGGCGCGCGACGACCTCCTTGGTGTCGTCGGTGCAGCCGTCGCCGACGACGAGAAGCTCGAAGTCGCGCCGCGTCTGCCGCAGCACGCTTTCGAGCGTGTACGGCAGGATGTTGCTACGGTCGAACGTCGCGACGACGACGCTGACGGCCGGTCCGGCACCGTCGTCGGGCGCGGGCCGCGTCTCGTCCGGGGGGACGTCGGGCATGCGCAATTCTACGCGGTGCCGGCAGGACATTTTTTGCCGGACCCCGGGAGTGCCACTACAATCGTTGCCGTTTCCTGCACGCCGCGATGCCGATGCCGCACGTGACCCTCCCTCCGCGCCGCGCGGTCCTCGCGCTCCTCCTGTTCGTGCTCGCGGCGATCGCGGTCGGCGCGCGCGCGGCGGTGGCGCCTCGGGTGCTGCTCGTCGTCGGCGACTCGATCTCGGCGGGCTACGGGTTGCCCAAGGGCGCGGGCTGGGTCGATCTCCTCGCCGCGAGGATCGAAGCGCAGCGGCTCCCGTTCCGCGTCGTCAATGCGAGCATCACCGGCGACACGACCGCGGGCGGGCGAGCGCGCCTGCCCGCGCTCCTTGCGCAGCACAAGCCGGCGGTCGTCGTCGTCGAGCTCGGCGGCAACGACGGATTGCGCGGCGGAAGCCTCAAGGCGACGAGGGACAATCTCGACGCGATGGTCGGCGACGTCCAGAAGTCGGGCGCGCGCGCGCTGCTCGTCGGGATGCGGCTGCCGCCCAACTACGGGCCCGCGTACACGCGCGAGTTCGACGGCCTGTTCGCGGAGGTCGCGCAGTCGCGGAAAGCAGCGCTCGTGCCTTTCCTGTTCGCGGGCTTCGGCGAGTCGGACGAATGGTTCCAGCCCGACCGGATCCATCCGACCGTAGCGGCGCAGGCGATGCTCCTCGACAACGTCTGGCCGGCGCTCGCGCCGCTGCTCGGCAAGCCGCGATGACGGACCCGGTGCACGCGCCGGAGCGGCCGCGCGACGGCCGCACGATCACCGTCGATGCGCTCCCGTCCCATCCGGATCGGGTCGACGTCCGCACGCCCTCCGAGTTCGCGGAGGACCACGTGCCCGGCGCGGAGAGCCGGCCCGTTCTCGACGACGCGGAACGCGCGCGAATCGGCACGATGTACGCGAAGGAGTCGAGCTTCGCCGCGAAGCGCGTCGGGGCGGCGCTCGTCGCGCGCAACATCGCCGCGATGCTCGAAGGCCCGTTCGCCGCCAAGCCGCGCGGCTGGGCGCCGGTCGTCTACTGCTGGCGCGGCGGCCAGCGCAGCCGCTCGCTCACGCACATGCTGAACGAGATCGGCTGGCGCGCGGTGCAGCTCGACGGCGGCTATCGCGCATGGCGCCGACACGTGATCGCCGAGCTCGGCCGGCTGCCGCCGCAGTTCCGCTTCGAGGTCGTCTGCGGGCTCACGGGCTCGGGCAAGAGCCGCCTGCTCGACGCGCTCGCGGCGGAGGGCGCGCAGGTGCTCGACCTCGAGCGCCTCGCGAAGCATCGCGGATCGCTGCTCGGCGACCTGCCGGGAGAGCCGCAGCCGTCGCAGAAGGGCTTCGAGAGCGAGCTCGCGGCGGCGCTCCAGCGCTTCGACCCGCGGCGTCCCGTGTACGTCGAGTCCGAAAGCAAGCGGATCGGCACGATCCAGGTACCCGACGCGCTGCTCGAGGCGATCCGCGCCGCGCCCTGCATCACGCTCGACACGCCGGCGCCGCTGCGCGTCGCGCTGCTCAAGGACGAGTACGCGCACTACCTCGCGAACGGCGGCGCGCTCGCGGCGCGGCTCGCGCACCTCGTTCCGCTCCACGGCAAGAAGACCATCGAGCGCTGGGAGGCGTCGGCCGCGGCCGGCCAATGGGACGCGCTCGTCGGGGAGCTCCTCGCGCAGCACTACGATCCGACTTATCGGCGAGC
>DASQBO010000230.1:0-1730 GCA_035635175.1 Casimicrobiaceae bacterium
CGCCGCGCTCGCAGACGAGGATGTTGTCGGCGCGACTCGCGGCCTTCGCCTTGGCGACGACCTGCTTCATGTCCTCGGGGGCGAGGAACTGCCCCTTCTTGATGTTCACCGGCTTGCCGGCCCGTGCGACCGCCTGGATGAAGTCGGTCTGCCGGCACAGGAACGCCGGCGTCTGCAGCACGTCGACGACGGCCGCCGCGTCGGCGATCTCGTCCTCGGCGTGGACGTCGGTCAGCACCGGCACGCCGACCTGTCGCTTCACTTCCGCGAGCACCCGCAGGCCCTCCGCCATTCCCGGGCCGCGGAACGAGGTCGCGCTGCTGCGGTTCGCCTTGTCGTAGGACGACTTGAAGATGAAGGGAATGCCGAGCGCCGAGCACATCTCCCTGAGGCGCCCCGCGACCTCGACCTGCAGCGCCTCGGACTCGACCACGCACGGCCCGGCAATGAGAAACAGCGGCCGGTCGAGCGCCGCGTCGAAACCGCACAATTTCATCGAGGGATCCGCGTCAGATCGACGCGACCAGCTCGGCGACGGCGTCGGTCGCGCCCTGCGCCTGCGCACGCCGGCGCTGCTCGAGCGCGGCCCTGACGAAGCCGATGAACAGCGGATGCCCGCGACGCGGATTCGAAGTGAATTCCGGGTGGAACTGGCAGCCGAAGAACCACGGGTGCTGCGGCAGCTCGATCATCTCGCAGAGGTCCCCCGCGACGGCGCTCTTCGCGCGCGCGCCGACGAAGAGGCCCGCGGCCTCGAGTCGCGGCAGGTAGTGGTTGTTGACCTCGTAGCGGTGGCGGTGACGCTCGGCGACGACGGTCGAGCCGTAGATCCGGTTCGCGAGCGAGCCCGGGACGACGTCGCACGGCTGCGCGCCCAGGCGCATCGTGCCGCCGAGGTCCGAGCTTGTGGTGCGCTTCTCGATCGAGCCGTCGCGGTTCTGCCACTCGGTGATCAGCGCCACGACCGGATGCGGCGTCGCCGGCTCGAACTCGGTGCTGTTCGCGTCGTCCAGGCTCGCCATGTGCCGCGCGTACTCGATCACCGCGAGCTGCATGCCGAGGCAGATGCCGAGGTACGGCACGCCGTTCTCGCGCGCGTAGCGGATCGCCTTGATCTTGCCTTCGACGCCGCGCTTGCCGAAGCCGCCGGGAACGAGGATGGCGTCCATCCCCGCGAGGCATTCGATGCCGTCGCGCTCGACCGCTTCCGAGTCGACGTAGTGGATCTGCACCTTGCTTCGCGTGTGGATTCCGGCGTGCGTGAGCGCCTCGGACAGCGACTTGTACGACTCGGTCAGGTCGACGTACTTGCCGACCATCGCGATGTTGACCGCGTGCTCCGGATGCTCGAGCGCGTCGACCAGCTTGTTCCACGTCGAGAGATCGGTCGGCGGCGGCTGGATCTGGAGCTTCTTGCAGACGATCGCGTCGAGCCCCTCGGCGTGCAGCGCCGCCGGAATCTTGTAGATCGAGTCGGCATCGAGCGCCGGAATCACGGCGTCGGGCGTGACGTTGGTGAACAGCGCGATCTTGCGACGGTCGCCGTCGGGCAGCGGACGGTCGGCGCGGGCAAGGATGACGTCGGGCTGGATGCCGATCTCGCGCAGCTCCTTGACCGAGTGCTGCGTCGGCTTGGTCTTCATCTCGCCCGCGCTCGCGATGAACGGGACGAGCGTCAGGTGGATGTAGCAGACGTTCTCGCGGCCGAGCGTGATGCCCATCTGCCGGAT
>DASQBO010000231.1:0-5153 GCA_035635175.1 Casimicrobiaceae bacterium
CATCACCAAGGACAACACCCAGCTGCAGGTCGACGGCATCCTCTACTTCCAGGTCACCGACCCGCGGCTCGCCTCGTACGGGCCGAGCAACTTCCAGCTCGCGATCACCCACCTCGCGCAGACGACGCTGCGCAGCGTGATCGGTCGCATGGAGCTCGACCGCACCTTCGAGGAGCGCGAGCACATCAACGGCATCGTCGTCGCCGCGCTCGACCAGGCCGCGGCGAACTGGGGCACAAAGGTGCTGCGCTACGAGATCAAGGACCTGACGCCGCCGAAGGAAATCCTGCACGCGATGCAGGCGCAGATCACCGCCGAGCGCGAGAAGCGGGCGGTCATCGCGACCTCCGAGGGCAAGCAGCAGGAGCAGATCAACCTCGCGAACGGCGCGCGCGCGGCGGCGATCGCCAAGTCGGAGGGCGAGAAGCAGTCCGAGATCAATGTCGCGCAGGGGCATGCGGCGGCGCTCCTCGCGATCGCGGAGGCCAACGCGAAGGCGATCCGCCAGGTCGCCGAGGCGATCGAGGCGCCCGGCGGGCTGCAGGCGGTGAACCTCAAGGTCGCGGAGCAGTACGTCGCCGCGTTCGCGAACGTCGCCAAGACGAACAACACGGTGATCCTCCCCGCCAATCTCGGCGATCTCGCGGGGCTCGTCACCACGGCGATGACGGTTTTCAAGCAGACGAAATAGAAGGGACGGCGAAGATGCAAGTGAAAGGCAGCACGTTCATCGTGACCGGGGGCGCGTCGGGGTTGGGTGGCGCGACGGCGCGGATGGTCGCGGCCGCGGGCGGCAACGCGGTCATCGCGGATCTCAAGGAAGCGGAGGGGCGGGCGCTCGCGCAGGAGCTCGGCGCGCGCGTGAAGTTCGTCCGCACCGACGTCACCGACGAGGCGAGCGGCAAGGCGGCGGTCGCCGCCGCGCTCGACGGCTGGGGCCGCGTCGACGGGCTCGTCAACTGCGCGGGAATCGTCTACGGCGAGAAGACCGTCGGCAAGGAGGGCGCGCACTCGCTCGCGGGCTTCGTGCGGACGGTCAACATCAACCTGATCGGCACGTTCAACATGATCCGGCTCGCGGCCGAGGCGATGGCGAGAAACTCGCCGAACGAGGAGGGCGAGCGCGGCGTGATCGTCAACACGGCGTCGGTCGCGGCGTTCGACGGGCAGATCGGGCAGGCGGCCTACGCCGCGTCGAAGGCGGGTGTGGCCGGGATGACGCTGCCGATCGCGCGCGACCTCTCGCGCAACGGCATCCGCGTGATGACGATCGCGCCCGGATTGTTCCAGACGCCGATGGTCGGCCAGATTCCGGCCGAGATCGCCGAATCGCTCGGCAAGATGGTGCCGTTCCCCCCGCGGCTCGGCCGGCCCGACGAGTTCGCCTCGCTCGTCGCCGAGATCGTCCGCAACGTGATGCTGAACGGTGAGGTGATCCGGCTCGACGGCGCGATCCGGATGGCGCCGAAGTAGCCGCCCTCCTGCTCGAGGGCGATATGGCTCGAGCAGCTCGGCCTGGGGGGTGATGCGGACCGTCGACCTCCGCTGCGCGATCTCCGACGAGCGACTGCGCGCCTACGCGAAGGTGCCACTCGTCGATCGCCTGCGCTGGCTCGACGAGCTCGTGCGATTCACGCTGCTGTGGCGCGAGGCGCCGCGCGCCGAATCGACTGAGGCGGTCAATCCCGCCGGATCAGCGCGAACGCGCTCACGATCATCGCGATGAAGAACACGAACGTCCACGAGGGGATCGCGAGTCCCATGAACAGCCAGCCCTGCTGCGCGCATTCGCCGCTGCCCTTGAGCACGCGGCCGATCACCTCGGTCAGCGGCAGCGTCTCGAGCATGTAGTTGAGTCCCATCCCGCACGTCGGGACGGAACCCTGCGGCTGCGCCTGGATCCACACGTGCCACGCCGCGATCGCGGCGCCCGTCCCGGAGACCAGCAGCGTGAGGAGCGCGTAGACCACCGCCCCGGTGCGGCCCGGATTCTGGACGGCGGCGACGAGGAAGACGACGCCTGTCGCGATGACTGCGATGCGCTGGAACACGCAGAGCGGGCAGGGCTCGAGCTCGAGGATGTACTGGAGGTAGAGCGCCCATGCCATCAGGCCGGCGCAGACGAGGAAGCCGAGCAGGTACGCGGCGCGCCGCGGCGGCAGGAGCAGCAGCGCGAGCGAGGTCGCGCCCACCGTCCACACGAGCATCCGGTACACCGTCTGCGCGAGCGAAGGCGAGGTGCCGAGCGCGTTCAGGAGCGTTTCCTGCCCGACCAGTGCGACGGCGACGAACAGGCCGGCGAGCGGCCAGGGAATGGTGGCGTAGCGCATCATGGTGCAGTGCTCTCCCTCGATTTCATTGTTGTGATCGTTCGAGCGCTTGATCGACGTCCCACAGGATGTCGTCGAGCGTCTCGAGGCCCACGGAAAGCCGCACCATCTCGGGCGTGACGCCGGCCGAGCGCTGCTCCTCTTCCGAGAGCTGGCGGTGCGTCGTCGACGCCGGATGGATCACCAGCGTCTTCGCGTCACCCACGTTGGCGAGGTGCGAGAGGAACTGCACCGCCTCGATGAATTTCTCGCCCGCCTTCGCGCCGCCCTTGACGCCGAAGGTGAGGATGCCGCCGGCGCCCCGGGGCAGGTAGCGGCGCGCGAGCGCCTCGTAGCGGCTGCCGGGCAGCGACGGGTAGCCGACCCACTCGACCGCCGGGTGCGCCGCGAGATGCTTCGCCACCGCCAGCGCCGACTCGCAGTGCCGGGGCATCCGCACGTGCAGCGTCTCGATGCCCTGCAGGAGCAGGAACGCGGCGAGCGGCGACAGCGTCGGGCCGAGCGTGCGCATCGTCTCCATCCGTGCCTTCATCGTGAAGCCGAAGTCGCCGAACGTCTCGTAGAAGCGGACCCCGTGGTAGCCGCGCGACGGCTCGGTCATCTGCGGAAAGTTGCCGTTGTCCCACGGGAACGCTCCCGACTCGACGACGACGCCGCCCATCGTCGTGCCGTGGCCGCCGAGGTACTTGGTGACCGAATGGATGACGAGATCGGCGCCGTGCTCGAAGGGGCGGCAAAGGTAGGGCGAGGCGAGAGTGTTGTCAATCACGAGCGGCAGGCCCGCGCCGTGGGCCACCTCGGCGAGCGCGGCGATGTCGCAGACGTTGAGCTGCGGGTTGCCGATCGTCTCCGCGTAGACGGCCTTCGTGTTCGGTTTCAGCGCGGCCTTGAACGCCGCAGGATCGTCGGGATCGACGAACGTCGCCTCGATGCCGAACTGCGCGAAGGTGACCCCGAGCTGCGAGTACGTGCCGCCGTACAGCGTGCGCGCCGCGACGACGTGATCGCCGTTCCTCGCGAGCGTGAGCAGCGCGACGGTCTGCGCCGCCATGCCGGTTGCCGCGGCGAGCGCCGCGCGGCCGCCCTCGAGCGCCGCGACGCGTTCCTCGAGCGCCGCGACGGTCGGGTTCGAGATCCGCGAATAGACGTTGCCGAACGTCTGCAGGTTGAAGAGCGACGCCGCGTGGTCGGCCGAATCGAAGACGAACGACGTCGTCTGGTAGATGGGCAGCGCGCGCGCGCCGGTCGCCGCATCCGGGATCTGCCCGGCGTGCAGGCAGAGCGTGTCGAAGCCGAACTTGCGGTCAGCCATGCGACGGTCGCCGCGCGGAGACGACGCCGGTGTTGACCCCGGCCCAGTGGAGCCCGCCCATGAGCCGCGCGTGCTCGATCTTCATGCAGCGATTCTCGACCACGTCGAGGCCGGCGGCGGCCGCGATCCTCGCCGCCTCGTCGCTGCGGATGCCGAGCTGCATCCACAGGACCTTCGCGCCCTTGGCGACGGCCGCGCGCGCGAGCGCCGGCATCTCGTCGGGCTTGCGGAAGCAGTCGACGACGTCGACCGCGTCCGGGATCGACGCGACGTCGGGGTAGCACCTCTCGCCCAGCACTTCCTTGTAGCTCGGATTGACGGGAATCACGCGGTAGCCGTGGTCCTGCAGGTACTTCGCGGCGAAGTAGCTCGGGCGGTACCAGTTCGCGGACAGCCCGACGACGGCGATCGTGCGCGAGCGCGCGAGGATCCGGCGCAGGCCGGGTATGTCGTCGACCTGCGCCACGTCAGTGTCCCGCTCCGGACCGGGGCACTATCGCTGGCCCGACCAGTTCGGCGACTGGTTGTAGGGATACGAGCCGTGCACTCGCCGACCCGACGAGATCCGGTTGTTGAGGCCGCCCAGATACGGATAGTCGCCGGGGCCGAACGTCTGGCACTCGCCGTTGAAATTCGCGTCGCTGCAGAAGATCCAGTAGCCGCCTTCGACGCGCAGCGACGACGCGCGATCGTTGAAGCCGCTGCCGTCGAGGTTCGCGACGACCTGGCTGTCGATGACGAAGGTGCGGCCGGAGAAATTGGGGCCCTCGTAGAGGATGGCGCGTGAGCCTCCGCCCCAGCCGCCGCCGCCGCCGCCCCGGACCGGACGCATCGAGCTCAGCTGGCCGGTGAGCGGTCCGAGGTTCGAATAGCGGCCCGGCGCGAATGCCTGACAGTAGCCGCCGAAGTTCGCGTCGACGCAGAGCTCCCACGTGCCCTCGTTCACGATCATCGACTGCGCGCGGTCGTTGAAGCCGGTCCCGTCGAGGTTGGCGACCGGTCCGCTGACCTCGAAGGAGCGGCCGTAGAAGCCGTTTCCGTCGTAGAGGATCACGCCGCCGCCACCGCCGCCTCTGGCCCCCGGCCAGCCGGTCAGCTCGCGGGCGGACGAGACGGCGTAAGCGATGCCGACGATGCCGAGGTCCTGGTACTCGCCGGGGCTCAGGCTCTCGCAGCGACCGCGGAAGTAGGCGTCGGTGCAGAGCTGCCACGTTCCGCCGTGGACGACCGCCGAGGCCGCCCGGTCGTTGAAGCCGACGTCGGCGAAGTTCGCGATGGTCTGGTTCACGGTGAACGGCTGCCCCGCGAGACGGGGAGCGTCGTAGAACGTGATCTGGGCTCCCGCGAGCGGGGCCGCGGTGGCCGCGGCCAGCGCCAGGAGGGTTCGGATACGCGTGGTCATGGTCGGGCCCTGCGTCGACGGAGCGGCGTCGCCCCCGAGTCTAGCGGATTCCGGCGCGGGCCTATCGCCGGGGCGGTGCCGCCGCGCGGCAGCGGTCGCCGCGCTTCCG
>DASQBO010000232.1:0-4710 GCA_035635175.1 Casimicrobiaceae bacterium
TTCTGCGACAACGTCGACACGACGGTCAACGGCCCGTGGCGCGGCTTCGGCACCGGCGTCTGCAAGCCGTCGAACGACCTCACGCGCTACCAGAACGTGCAGTACGGCCAGTTCCACCGCGTCGCGCTGGTCGCGGGCCGCACCTACGACTACACGGATCAGACGACGTCGCTGCCGTCGACGCGCACCTTCGCGCAGGAAACCGCGAACTACGCGAACTGGTACGCGTACTACCGGCTGCGCATCCTGGCGGCGAAGACCACGTCCACGCTCGCGTTCAACCTGCTCGACGACACCTACCGCGTCGGCTTCCACACGCTGGGCGAGGAACCGCCGCCGATCGGGCCCACGCCCACGTCGCAGCCCCCCGCCTGGGTCGACGTCGCGGACTTCAAGTCGGGCGCCGGAAATCAGAAGAATCTCTGGTGGAACGCGCTGTTCGCGGTGCCCACGGTCACCAAGGTCAAGACGCCGTCGCTGTCCGCGCTGCTGCGGGTCGGCAACTTGTTCGAGACCGGCGGCGCTTCGGGGCTGCCCGCGAGCGTCTACCCGCTGCCCGCGGGCGCCAAGGATCCGCTCAAGGATGCGTCCGGCAACGTGGTGAGCTGCCAGAGCAACTATCACATCGAGATGACGGACGGGTTCACGAACCAGATCGCGCTGCCTGTCTTCGCCGGCGAGCGCGACGACGTGACGCCCGCGGCGTGGCCCGCAGCGGGGCTGCTCCCCGACGGCTCCGCGAATCCCGACAACACGATGCCGGATCTTCCCCCGTCGAGCCCGTGGCCGCCGCCGTTCCGCTGGGGCACGAAGGCGGTGCCGGACACGCTGGCCGACATCGCGATGTACTACTGGGCGCGCGACCTGCGCCCGGGCGTCAAGGACGACGTGCCGTCGTGGTCCGGCAAGACGCCGAACGACGTCGACCCGACGAAGGACGTCGCCTGGTGGCAGCACGTGCAGTTCTCGGCGATCTCGTTCGGCTCCGCCGGCACGCTCGACGTCGACAACCAGGGCGCGACGCTCGCCGCGATGCAGCCCCCGCCCACGGGCGTGAATCTCCAGTGGCCGGACCTCACCAACCCGAACATGCCGCAGCTGCCGATCGGCAACAAGGGCGCCGTGGCCATCGACGACCTGTGGCACGCGACGGTCAACGCGCGCGGGCAATACGTGTTCGCCACGTCGCCGCTCGAGGTCCAGTACGGCCTCGGCGCGATCCTCGCGGGCATCTCCAACCAGCGCAAATCGCGCGCGGGCGCCGCGTTCTCGGGCCAGGTCCTGAGCTCGACCAACGACATCATCTACGAACCGACGATCGAGCAGGGCTGGGCGGGCGACCTCCTCAAGGTGCAGATCGACGCCAATCCGAAGAGTCCCACCGCCGGCCAGGAAATCGCGACGCTGTGGCGGGCGAGCCCGGTGCTCTGGGACCGCACATTGAACACGGGCCAGATCGCGCCGAAGTTCGTGGGCGACGAGCCGTGGATGGACGAGACGAAGCGGCGGATCGTGAGCTGGTTCGGCAACAAGAAGGTCGCGTTCCGCGCGACCGCGGCAGGCGCGCTCCCTGCGCTCGACGCCTCGCAGCTCGCCACGCTCTCCGGCAACGGGTTCATGCAGCGGCGGATGGTCGCCTACCTGCGCGGCGGCACGACGTACACGACGACCGCGGCGGACCCCGCGCCGGCCGGCACGGTGATGACGATCGAAGGCACGGGGATCGGCCAGTTCCGCAAGCGCTCCGGCCCGCTGGGGGACATCTCCAACGCGCAGCCGCTCGTCGTTTCCGCGCCCTACGATCCGCCGATCTTCAACACCGGCGCCGATCCCGGCTATGCGGGGTTCGTCGCCGCGCAGAAGGCCGCGGGCTACAAGGACCGCATCGTCGCCGCCGCGAACGACGGCATGGTGCACGTGTTCGACTCGACCGACGGGCACGAGGTCTTCGCGTACGTCCCGAGCTCGCTATTCCGCAACTCGGTCGACGCGTCGGGCCGGCCCACCGGCATCCAGGCGCTCACGTTCCAGGACGGGGGGGTGCCGCTGTACCACCACCACTTCTACGTCGACGCGTCGCCGCGGACGGCGGACGTCGACTGCGACAACGCGGGCGCCTGCGGCGGCGGGTCGAGCTGGCGGACGATCGTCGTCGGCGGCATGGGCAAGGGCGGCGACGCGTACTACGCGCTCGACCTCACCGACGGCGACGCGACCGACGAGACACAGGCCGCGGCGAAGCTCCTGTGGGAGTTCCACGACTCCGACTGGAAGTACACGTACGGCCGGCCGATCATCGTGAAGACCTACCAGTACGGATGGACGGTCATCGTGACGTCCGGGTACAACAACGCGTCCGGCGAGGGGCGGATCTACCTGCTCAATCCGACGACGGGCAAGCCGCAGAACCCGGCGCAGCCGTACATCGCGACGCCGAAGGTCACGTGCACGGCCCCCGACGGCTCGACCGAGACCAGCGGGCTCGCGCAGATCAACGGCTTCACGAAGGACTTCCACAACCAGTTCGTCGAGCAGGTCTACGGCGGCGATCTCTGCGGCAACGTGTGGCGCTTCGACCTCACCGCGACGTCGGGCGGCTATCCCCCGCCGCAGCTGTTCGCGGTCCTCACCGACCCGGGCGGCAACGTGCAGCCGATCACGACCGCACCGCAGATCGAGATCGACCTCGCCAACGGCGTCGACCGGTACGTCTTCATCGGCACCGGACGGCTCCTCGATGTCAGCGATCTCTCGATACCGACGACGCCGCAGCCGCAGACGATGTACGCGATCCGCGACGGCAAGCTGGAGACGCCGATCCCGGACGGCGACCCGACGCTGCCGATCGCCCCGCGCGCGACGATGGCGGCGGTGCCCGCGGGCGGCGCGGCCGTCCCGGGCGGGGCGCCGAACGGGTGGTACCACGACCTGCCCGACGGCACGGGCGGCACGATCGCCGAGCGTGTCGTCGTCGACGTCGAGGCGGACGTGAACACCGTCGCGTACATCGGCACGCAGGTCACGAACGATCCCTGCACGATCGCGCTGCCGGCAAACATCTACGCCCGCGAGTTCGCGACGGCGACGTCGCTCATCAACGATCCGCTGACCGGCTGGTTCACCCACGACAACGCCGGCGGCGTCGGCATGCAGATCGTCGGCTACCAGGATCCAAGCACGGGCGAGATCACGCTTGCCGGGCTGCTTTCGCATGAGATCCCGGGCACCAAGCCTATCTCCTTCAAGAACCCGTCGACGTTCGGCCGCAACCGGATGTCCTGGCGCCTGCTGACGGGAGAGTGACCGACGCGCGACGCGCACGCCGACTCGTCCGGGCACCGGCGCGGCCCGCCGGAAGTCGCGGCGGCGGAGGGAAGCCTTCGCCGCCGCTCGTTCGATCGGCGCGCGGGTCCGTGGCAGACTGACGCGATGCGCGATTCCGCGAACCGGTTCCGCAGTACGACGCTCCCTGTCGCGCTCGCGGCTTCCCTCGCGGTCCACGTCTCGACGTTCGCGGCTCTCGTGGGCGTTGACGGCGGCCCCGACGCCGCGGGACGCGACCCCGGGACGCCGCTCCCCGCCGTACTCCAGGTTCGCCTCGTGGCGCCGGCGACGGTCGCCTCGCCCGAGCCGTCGGTATCCGTGCCGGCCGCCGCGCTCGCGGCCGTCGCGCCGACCGTGGAGATACCGCACGACGACGGGAGCGCGACGAAGCCCGCGGCGGCAGTGGCGGGGTCCGGCGAGCGAAGCCCCGTCGGCTGGAAGCCACGCGTCGTCGTCAACGACCGGGTGGCGCGTGCGCGGTTCGGCGAGGCGCTCGACGGCGAGACGCTGTCGGGCTTCGCTGCGGAGATCGACGCCCCTCCCACCGTGCCGGAGCACATCGACGTCGCCTATCCGCGCGCGGCCCTCGCGGCGAGGAAGGAGGGCGCGGTGCTCGTCTGGGCGGTCATCGACGAGCGGGGTGCCGTCGATTCCGTGCACGTGGTCGAGGGCGACCCTGACTTCGCGGCGGCGGTCGAGGAGGCGCTGCCCCGGACGCGTTTCGTGCCCGCGCGCAACCTCGGCGCGAACGTCCCGCACTACGTCACGCTCGAGTTCGAGTTCCGGCTCGACGCGGCCGGGGGCACGGTCACCGCCGGAGCCGGGGGCGCTTCGGCGCGCTGAGCGCGCACCCGTCTCGCGCCGGCGCCGATCGGCCTGCGGCCCCGATCCCCTCCGACGAGCTGCTCCGGCCGCTACGCGCTCTCGCTCGTCAGCCCCTAGCCCATCAACGGCATGTGGAACCCGGGCGCGGCGCTGCCGTCGTCCGGCCAACGCGCGGTCACGGCCTTGCCGCGGGTGTAGAACCGCACGCCGTCCATGCCGTGCACGTGCAGGTCGCCGAAGAGCGAGTTGCGCCAGCCGCCGAACGAGTAGAACGCCATCGGCACCGGGATCGGCACGTTGATCCCGATCATCCCGATCTCGACGTCCTGCTGGAAGCGGCGCGCGGCGTGCCCCGAGCGCGTGAACAGCGCGGCGCCGTTCGCGTACGGATTGCGGTTGATCAGCGCGATGGCGTCGGCGAGCGATTCGGCGCGCACGACGACGAGGACGGGCCCGAAGATCTCGTCGCGATAGATTGTCATCTCGGGAGTCACGCGATCGAGCAGCGTCGGCCCGACGAAGAACCCCTGCTCGCGGCCCGCGACGCGCGGCCTGCGGCCG
>DASQBO010000233.1:0-4639 GCA_035635175.1 Casimicrobiaceae bacterium
AAGGACCGATCGGCGGCGCGTCGTTCAACAACGAGTTCGGGCGGCCGAACATCCTCGGCTACTTCCGCACGTTCGAGCAGATCGTGGCGGGTGAAGCGCGCGGCTACCACAAGCCGATCATGATCGCGGGCGGCATCGGCAACATCGCTGCCGCGCACGCGCACAAGGCGCCGATCCCCGAGGGCGCGCTCCTGATCCAGCTCGGAGGCCCCGGGATGCTGATCGGAATGGGCGGGGGGGCGGCGTCGTCGATGGCGACCGGCGTGAACGCCGCCGATCTCGACTTCGATTCGGTGCAGCGGGGCAACGCCGAGATCCAGCGCCGCGCGCAGGAGGTGATCGACCGCTGCTGGCAGCAGGGCGCGGCGAACCCGATCCTGTCGATCCACGACGTCGGCGCCGGCGGGTTGTCCAACGCGTTCCCCGAGCTGGTCCACGGCGGCGGCGTGGGCGCGCGCTTCGACCTCCGCGCGGTGCCGTCGGAGGAGCCGGGGATGGCGCCGCGCGAGATCTGGTGCAACGAGGCGCAGGAGCGTTACGTGCTCGCGATCCGCCCCGACGACCTGCCGCGCTTCCGCGCGATCTGCGAGCGCGAGCGCTGCCCGTTCGCGGTCGTCGGGAACGCCACCGCGCGGCACCGCCTCGTCGTCGCCGATCCGCACTTCGGCGACGCGCCGGTCGACATGGACCTCGACGTGCTCTTCGGCAAGCCGCCGCGGATGACGCGCGACGTCGTCCGCGTCGCGCGCACGCTGCCGCCGCTCGACCTCGGGCACGTCTCGGTGAAGGATGCCGCCTACCGCGTGCTCAACGTGCCTTCCGTCGCCGACAAGACGTTTCTCGTCACGATCGGCGACCGCACCGTCGGCGGGATGATCGCGCGCGACCCGATGGTGGGGCCGTGGCAGGTGCCGGTGGCGGACGTCGCGGTGACGCTGATGGCCTTCGACGGCTATGCGGGCGAGGCGATGGCAATGGGCGAGCGGACGCCGCTCGCGCTGATCGACGCCCCGGCGTCGGGCCGCATGGCGGTGGGCGAAGCCATCACGAACATCGCCGCCGCGGGCATCGCGAAGCTCGGCGACGTCAAGCTCTCCGCGAACTGGATGGCGCCGGCCGGGCATCCGGGCGAGGACGCCGCGCTCTACGACACCGTGCGCGCCGTCGCGATGGCGCTCTGCCCCGCGCTCGGCGTCAGCATTCCGGTCGGCAAGGACTCGATGTCGATGCGCACGACGTGGCAGGACGGCGGCGTCGCGAAAGGGGTGACGGCGCCGCTCTCGCTCGTCGTGTCGGCGTTCGCGCCGGTACCCGACGCGCGGCGCGTGCTGACGCCGCTCCTCGCGCGGGACGCCGGGGACACGGCGCTCCTGTGGATCGACCTTTCCGGCGGCCGGCTCCGGCTCGGCGGCTCGGCGCTCGCCCAGGCGCACGGGCAGCTCGGCGACGAAGGGCCGGACCTCGACGAGGCGGCGAGGCTCGCCGCCTTCTTCGAGACGGTCCAGGCGCTGCACCGCGACGAGGTGCTCCTCGCGTACCACGACATCGGCGACGGCGGGCTTTTCGCGACGCTCTGCGAGATGGCGTTCGCCTCGCGCTGCGGGCTCGCCATCGAGCTGCCGAAGGCCTCCGAGCCGCTGCCTGCGCTTTTCGCCGAGGAGCTGGGCGCGGTCGTGCAGGTCCGTGCGGGCGACCTCGCGCTCGTCGAGGCGCGACTCGCCGCGGCGCGGCTCGCGTTCCACCGGATCGGGTTCCCGACCGGAGACGGGCGCCTGCGCGTCGCACGTGCGGGCGCGCTGCTCCTCGACGAGTCGCGCGCCGATCTCCATCGCGCGTGGTCGGCGACGACGCACGCGTTGCAGCGGCTGCGCGACAACCCCGCCGCCGCCGACCAGGAATACGAGCGTATCGCCGACGAGTCCGACCCGGGCCTCGCCCCGGCGCTGACCTTCGACCCGGCGCAGGACGTCGCCGCGCCGTTCGTGGCGCGCGGCGCGAGGCCCGCCGTCGCCGTGCTGCGCGAGCAGGGCGTCAACGGCCACGTCGAGATGGCCGCGGCGTTCGACCGCGCGGGCTTCGATGCGTCCGACATCCACATGAGCGACGTGATCGCGGGACGGCGGCGGCTCGCCGAGTTCGCGGGGATCGTCGCGTGCGGCGGATTCTCGTACGGCGACGTCCTGGGCGCCGGCGAGGGTTGGGCGAAGTCGATCCTGTTCAACCCGCGCGCGCGCGACGAGTTCGCCGCGTTCTTCGGCCGTCCCGGCACCTTCGCGCTCGGCGTCTGCAACGGCTGCCAGATGATGAGCAACCTGCACGAGCTGATCCCCGGCACCGCGCACTGGCCGCACTTCGTCCGCAACCGCTCGGAGCAGTTCGAGGCGCGCTTCGTGATGCTCGAGGTGACGCGGAGCCCGTCGCTCTTCTTCGCGGGGATGGAAGGCAGCCGCATCCCCGTCGCCACCGCGCACGGGGAGGGCTACGCGGAGTTCCGCGACGAGACACAGCTCGCGTCCGCGCAGCCCCTCGTGGCGCTTCGCTTCGTCGACAACGCGGGCGATCCGACCGAGCGCTATCCGTACAATGCGAACGGGTCACCGCAGGGCATCACGGGTCTCACGACAGCCGACGGCCGCTTCACGATCCTGATGCCCCACCCCGAGCGCGGCTTTCGCACCGTGCAGATGTCGTGGCACCCGCCGGGATGGTGCGAGGATTCCCCGTGGATGCGGATGTTCAGGAATGCCAGAGCATGGCTCCGTTGACAGGAGGATCGCGATGACGCTGACCGTCTACTCGATCGACGGCGTGACGCCGGTCGTCGATCCCACCGCCTTCGTGCATCCCTCCGCCGTGCTGATCGGCGACGTGATCGTCGGGCCGGGCTGCTACGTCGGCCCATTCGTCTCGCTGCGCGGCGACTTCGGCGGCATTCGCGTCCGTGCCGGCGCGAACATCCAGGATTCGTGCATCATGCACGGCTTCCCGGGCACCGACACCGTCGTCGAGGAGAGCGGCCACATCGGGCACGCCGCGGTCCTGCACAGCTGCGTCGTCGGCAGGAACGCGCTCGTCGGCATGAACGCGGTCGTCAACGACAACGCGGTCATCGGCGAGGGCGCAATCGTCGCTGCGATGGCCTTCGTCAAGGCAGGGATGGTCGTCCCGCCGCGCTCGCTCGTCGCCGGCACGCCCGCTCGCGTCGTCCGCACCGTGACCGACCAGGAGCTCGAGTGGAAGCGCTCGGGGACGGAGTCCTACCAGCAGCTCACCCGGCGCTGCCTCGCGACGATGAAGGCGACGGCGCCGCTCGCGGCGCCCGAGCCCAGGCGCCACCACTTCCAGCTCGACGAGGTCGTCCCGCTCCACGTCTACAAGGAGCGCAACGGCTGAGGGGGCGCCCGCCCGCCAAGACACAGGAACCGGATGACTTCCTTCGCGAATCCTCTTGCGGCGGAAGTGTGGCGCACGCGCTATCGCTTCGCCGAGGAGACGGGCATCGACGCGACGTGGTCACGCGTCGCCCGCGCGCTCGCGGCTGCCGAGCCGCGCGACCGGGCGACGTGGGAGCGGCGGTTCGCCGACGCGCTCGCCGACTTCCGTTTCCTTCCAGGCGGCCGCATCCTCGCCGGCGCCGGCACGGGTCGCCGCGTCACGCTGTTCAACTGCTTCGTGATGGGGCCGATCGAGGATTCGCTCGACGGCATCTTCTCCGCGCTGCGCGAGGGCGCGCTGACGATGCAGCAGGGGGGCGGCATCGGCATGGACTTCTCGACGCTGCGGCCGTCGGGAGCGAGCGCCGACGAGGCGGGCACCGTCGCGTCGGGGCCGGTCAGCTTCATGCACGTGTGGGATGCGATGTGCGCGACGGTCCAGTCGACCGGCGCCCGGCGCGGCGCCATGATGGCGACCCTCGCCTGCGACCACCCCGACATCGAAGCCTTCGTCGCGGCGAAGCGCGCGCCCGGCGTGCTCACACGCTTCAACCTGTCGGTGCTCGTCAGCGACGCGTTCCTGCGCGCGCTCGACGCCGACGGCCCGTGGGAGCTCGCCTTCCCTGCGACCGGCGGCGCGCGGCGCGTGACTCGGACGGTGCGCGCGCGCGCGCTGTGGGAGCAGATCGTCGACGGCGCGTACGCGAGCGCGGAGCCGGGCGTGGTCTTCATCGACCGGGTCCGTGCGCTGGACAACCTCGGCTACGCGGAGACGATTCGCGCGACGAACCCGTGCGGCGAGATTCCGTTGCCGTCGTATGGCGCCTGCGACCTGGGCTCGCTCAACCTGACCCGGTTCGTCGTCGATCCGTTCGGGACG
Source organism: Casimicrobiaceae bacterium (assembly GCA_035635175.1). Lineage (GTDB taxonomy): Bacteria > Pseudomonadota > Gammaproteobacteria > Burkholderiales > Casimicrobiaceae > CAIWHR01. Next base: position 4,315 of record DASQBO010000233.1, read on the forward strand.
AAGGCGCGGCTCGATCTCGACGGTCTGGCGGCGACGGCGCAGGTGGCTACGCGGATGCTCGACGACGTCTACGACGTGTCGGGCTTCCCGCTGCCGGCGCAGGCCGACGCCGCGCGCGCGTCGCGGCGGATCGGGCTCGGCCTGACCGGGCTCGGCGACGCGCTCGCGATGCTGGGCGTGCGCTACGACGCCGACGCGGCGCGGGATCTCGCCGCCGACGCGATGCGCACGATCAAGGAGGCCGCGTACGCCGCCTCGGTCGAGATCGCGCGCGAGAAGGGCGCGTTTCCGCTGTACGACCGGGAACGCCATCTCGCGGCACCGT
>DASQBO010000234.1:0-2794 GCA_035635175.1 Casimicrobiaceae bacterium
GCGCGCGTCATCGCGATCGGCCCGAACGAGAGCGCGCTGCCGTCGAGCGTGTAGCTGCCCGAGCCGCGGTTGCAGTCGGCACGGACGGCGACTTTGCCGCCGGGCTGGAATGCGATCGTGTAGCGCTCGGGCGCGTCGGGCGTGACCCTCGTGTCGTCGTTCATCACGGTTCCGGTCCAGCGCCACACGGTCCCGGTGAGGAGCGCGTCGCCGGCCACCGCCATGGGCGGGGGCGGAACGTTCACGGTGCCGGGCAGCACCGGCGGCTTGTCGGTGCCGGCACAGCCGGCGACGACCGACGCCAGCGCGACGGCGGGCAGCGATCGGAACGTGCGGCTCATGGGGGGCCTCCTCGTTGACTCCGGCGTCGTGACGTGGCGCTCAGGAGGGAACGCCGCCGCGCGCGCGGCGAGCGCGACGCCACCAGCGCGCGAGAGCCCACGGAATGCCGAAGACGGACAGCACGAGCCAGAAGGTCAGAAAGATCTCGGACGTCGACACGGGCGGCGGCAGCAGGTCGGGATCGCGCAGCGACGCCGGAAACGGGCGGGGGGGCACCGGGACGATCTTGTAGTCCCCGGGATGGCGCGGGAGCCGCGCGCGGTACTCGTGCAGCGAAACGACCGGGGCGTCGCCCACCGCCCGCGACGACGGCAGCTGCGGTATCTGCAGATAGACGAGCGCGTCGAGGTCGGCGGCGATCATCGCCGCGAGCACGCCTTCGGCGGCGGCTCCGCCGGCGAGCGCGAAGAGGCGCGTCGTGATCTCCTCGAGCGCCGCCGCGGGCAGGAGCCGCGCCGGATCCTCGACCGCGTAGTCGCAGGCGAGCATCGCCTTCGGCAGCGAGCGCTCGCGCAGCACGAGCCACGGCAGCGCGAGCCCCGCGAGCGGGCGCGGCGTCGCCGCGCGGGCGGAGATCGGGAAGCCGAGCGCGCGCAGCGCGTCGACGCTGATGCTCGTGCAGTTCCGCGACGGGTGGTAATAGACGAGCTGGTGCCGCCAGAACTGGTTGTAGACCCGCGCGAGACCCGACTGCAGCAGCGCCGGCGCGCGCGGCCGCGCGAGCAGCGCGACGACGAGATACGACGGCCGGTACCATCCCTGCCCGGCGTTGAGGTCGGCGAGGTAGTCATCGAGCGGCACCGGCGCCGCGAGGATGCCTTTCTCACTCTCCGCGTCGAGCGTGTAGAAATTGTTGGCGAGCCAGTCGCCGATCGCCCCGTCGGGCTGCACGCGGCCCGTCACGATCGCGAAGTGGCCGGCGTGCGCCTCGTCGTCGTCGCCTTGCGCGCCGTTGACCATGAACGCGACGACGCTTCGGCCGAGGAGGTCCCCCGAGATCCCCGGTCGCCGCCACAGCGTCTCCGCCGTGAAAGGCGTTTGCGCGCCGCCTCGCGGGTCCGCCCGCATGCGCTCCCGCAGCGCGACAGCCGGCGCGGTCCCGGCGCGAAGCGGACGCAGCGGCGGCAACGCGTCGAGCCGGACTTCCTCCGGCCACAGCGTGCGCGCGACGAACGTCCCTCCGTCGAACGTCCCCCGCGCCTTGACGGGCCGCGCACGGAAGTACGCGGCGGACGACGCGTCGAAATACGACCGGTTGAGCGGGATCTTCGGCACGAGACGGAAGGGGAGCGCGCCTTCCGGTGTCGCGAGCACGCCCGCTTCGGCGTCGAGCGTGGCATGCGTGACGACCTCCGGGGAGGCGATCCACACCAGCGATGGACGGTCCGGCGGCGCCTCGGGATCGTGCCTCGCGGCCCAGCTGCGGAGGTCCTCGTCGACGGATACGCCGCGCGCGAAGCCGGCAACGCGACGTCCGGGCGCGGGCACGGCGACGGTCTGGTCGCGGAAATACCAGCGGGCCTGCGGGATCGCGCCGTCCGCAGCGGCGCCCGGCGTCACGACGAAATCGGACGACGGGAAGGGGCCAAGGTCCGCGGTCGCTGCGAGCGCGGGCAGCGCGATGGCCACGTGGACGCGCGGCCGGCCGGCGTCAGCGCACCGCGACGCGCGGTGCGCCCGCCGTCATCTCGCCGATCACGGCGGCGCGCTCGAAGCCTTCGGTGCGGAAGAGCGTGAGCACCTCGTCGGCGGCCTCGCGCGCGCACGCTACGAGCAGTCCGCCCGACGTCTGCGGGTCGGTGAGGAGCGCACGGTCGACGTCGGTCGCCCCGGTGGGGAGACCCACGTCGGCGCCGTAGCCTGCCCAGTTGCGCCCCGACGCGCCCGTGACGAAACCATCGCGCGCGAGCTCCAGCACGCCCGGCTGCAGCGGAATCCGTGCGAGCTCGATCGCGGCGCCCGCGCCGGAGGCGCGGCAGACCTCGAGGAGGTGGCCCGCGAGGCCGAAGCCCGTGACGTCGGTCAGCGCGTGCACCGATTCCATCGTCCCGAGCGTCATGCCGGGCGTGTTCAGTTGCGTCGCGCTTGCGACCAGCGCCGCGTAGTGCGCCGCCGAGAGCTGCTGCTTCTTGAGCGCGGCACCGTAGATGCCGATGCCGAGCGGCTTGCCGAGGATCAGCGCGTCGCCCGGCTTCGCCCCGGCATTGCGCTTCAGGTTCGCCGGGTCGACGACGCCGATCGCGACGAGCCCGTAGATGGGCTCCGCCGAATCGATCGTGTGCCCGCCGGCGACCGGGATTCCGGCGCGCGCGCAAACGGCTTCGCCGCCTTCCAGCACGCGACGGACGATCGCCACGGGAAGCTTGTCGATCGGCATCCCGACGAGCGCCAGCGCGAAGAGCGGCGTGCCGCCCATCGCGTAGACGTCGGAGATCGCGTTGGTCGCGGCGAT
>DASQBO010000235.1:0-3278 GCA_035635175.1 Casimicrobiaceae bacterium
GCTTTGTCGCCGCTCGCTCGTGTGGCGTCGACCACACTTCGCTCGCGACTTCGCGCATCCCATCCCGCCAGGCCGCTGCGCGGCCATGACGGGTTCTGTATCAGGCTGCCCAGCATGACGGTCGCCCGGCAGGCCGAGGCGCTGCTCGCGATCGTCGAGGCCGATCGCGCGGCGAAGTGCGGCGCCATTCTCGACGCGGCGCGCGCGCAGGCGGCGGCGCTCGTCGCCGACGCGCACGCCGCGGCGCGAGCGCGGATGCGTGCCGCGTTCGCCGAGGAGCGCGAGCTCGTGGCGGCGCGCATCGCGGCGGCGCAGGCCAACCTGGAGACGCGCCGCCGGATCGCACGGCAGCAGCGCGCGGCCGCGCTCCTCGCCGCCGCATGGGAGAAGCTTCCGGCCGCGCTCCTCGCGCGCTGGCGCGATCCGCACGCACGCCGCGCCTGGGCGGCCACCGTGGCCGAGGACGCGCGGCGGGTCCTCCCTCGCTCGGCCTGGACGATCGCGCACGCGCCGGGTTGGCCGGAGGCGGAGCGCGCGGCCTTCGCGGGCGAGCTTTCCGCCGCGAACGGCATCGACGCCTCGTTCGTCGAGGATCCGGCCGTGCGCGCGGGGCTCAGGATCGCCGCCGACCACAACGTCGTCGACGGGACGCAGGAGGGGCTCCTCGCCGACCGCGCCGAGATCGGCGCGCGGCTGCTCGCTCTCCTCGGCGATTCCGAATGAGATGAGCCGCGCGCGCATCCGCTGGATCAGCGGCCCCGTGCTGCACGCCGTGGCCGAGGGACCGTTCGCGCTGCGCGAGGCGGTGCGCGTCGGACCGGCCGCACTGCTGGGCGAGGTCGTGCGTCTCGACGCCGACGAGATCGTCGTCCAGGTCTACGAGGACACGATCGGGTTCCGGCCCGGCACGGAGGTCGTCGGGACCGGGCTTCCGCTCGCGATTCCTCTCGGCCCCGGCCTCCTCGGACGCATCTTCGACGGGCTGCTGCGTCCTTTGTCCGGCAGCGACTCGTCGTTCGTCGCGCCCGGCATGCGCCGCGCGACGCCGGGCGCGTTCGCGTTCGTCCCGCGCATCCGCGAAGGCGACATGCTTCTCGGAGGCGCGATTCTCGGCGAGGCGACGCGCGAAGGCACGCGGGCGCAGGCGTGCCTCGCGCCGCCGGACGCGGGCGGCACCGTCCTCTCGGTCGTCGCAGCGGGGACGGTGCGCGAGGATGCGACCGTGTGCACGCTGCGCGCGCCGGACGGCACGACGCGCGAGCTGTCGCTCTCCCACGAGTGGCCGGTGCGCGCCCCGCGCCCCGTCGCGCGCAGGCTCCCCGCACGCGAGCCGCTCGTCACCGGGCAGCGCATCGTCGATTGCATGTTCCCGGTCGCGCTCGGCGGCAAGGCCGCGGTGCCGGGGGGGTTCGGCACCGGCAAGACCGTGCTGCTCGAGGCGCTCGCGAAGGGCTGCAACGCGGACGTGATCGTCTATCTCGGCTGCGGCGAGCGCGGCAACGAGATGGCGGGCGTGCTGGACGAGTTTCCGCGCCTGACCGACCCGCGCACCGGCCGGCCGCTGATGGAGCGCACCGTCATCATCGCCAACACGTCGAACATGCCGGTCGCCGCGCGCGAGGCGTCGATCTATTCCGCGATCACCGTCGCCGAGTACTTCCGCGACCAGGGGCTGCACGTCGCGCTGATGGCCGACTCGACGTCGCGCTGGGCCGAGGCGCTGCGCGAGGTCTCGGGACGGTTCGGCGAGCTGCCGGGCGAAGGCGGCTATCCGGCGTACCTCTCGTCGCGGATCGCCGACTTCTACGAGCGCGCAGCGCTGGTCGAGCCGCTCGCGGGGGGAATCGGCTCGGTCACCGTGATCGGCGCCATCAGCCCGCCGTCGGGCGACTTCTCGGAGCCGGTCACCTCGCACACGAAGCGCTACGTGAAGGCGTTCTGGGCGCTCGACGTCAAGCGCGCGCAGGCGCGCTTCTATCCCGCGATCCATCCGCTGCTCTCCTACGCCGAGGACGCCGCGACGTTCGCGCCGTGGTGGACCGAAGCCGGCAACAGCCGCTGGCTCGAGCAGCGGCGGCGGTTCCTCACGCTGCTCGACGAGGAGGCGCGGCTCGAGCGGATGGCGCGGATCATCGGCAAGGACGCGCTGCCGCTCCGCCAGCAGCTCACGCTGTTCTGCGCGGGCATCGTCAACGAGGCGTTCCTGCGGCAATCCGCGCTGTCCCTGGTCGACCGCGTCTGCACGCCGGCGCGCCAGGCCGCGATGATGCGGCTCATCGGCCGCTTCGTCGACCTCGCCGAGGAGGCGCTCGCGGAAGGCGTCCACCCCGAGGCCATCGCGCGCCTCTCCTGCGTGCGCCAGGTGCAGCGGATGGGCGAGGAGATCGGCAACGACGAGCTCGCGCGCTTCGACGCGCTGCTCGCCGTCGTCGAGCGCGAATTCGCGGCGCTCGCGCGACCCAGGGAAGGCACCGATGCGGCTCACGGTTGAACGCGCGGCGGCGCGCCTCGTTGGGCCGCTCCTCTTCCTGCGACGCACCGTCGAGGCCGGCCTCGGCGACGCCGTCGAGGTGCGCGGCGCCGACGGCCGCGCGCGCCTGGGCCGCATCGCGGCGCTCGACGACGATCTCGCGACGATCGAGGTCCTCGAGTCCACGTCGGGCCTCGCGCTGTCCGACACCGTCGTGCGCTTCGTCGGCGAGCCGCTGTCGTTCGGCCTGTCGGCGGGCATTCTCGGCCGCGTGTTCAACGGCGTCGGCCAGGTGATCGACGGTGGCCCGCCCGTTGCCGCGCGCACGCGCCAGCCGATCGATGGCCTGCCGCTCAACCCCGTCGCCCGCGCGAGCCCGCGCGACTTCATCGAGACCGGGATCACCACGCTCGACCTCATGAACAGCCTCGTGCGCGGGCAGAAGCTGCCGATCTTCTCCGGCGGCGGTCTCCCGCACGACCGGATCGCCGTGGAGATCGCGAGCCACGCCCGCCTGCGCGGCAAGGGGGCGGGCGGAGACTTCGCGATCGTCTTCGCCGGGATCGGCGTGCCGTGGGAGAGCGCCGAGTATTTCCGGCGCAGCCTCGAGCAGGGCGGCGCGCTGCCGCGCACCGCGCTGTTCCTCAACCTCGCCTCCGACTCTTCCACGCAGCGCCTGCTCACGCCGCGCTTCGCGCTGACCGCCGCGGAGTATCTCGCCTTCGTCGAAGGCAAGCACGTGCTCGCGATCCTCACCGACATGACGAACTACGCGGAAGCGCTGCGCGAGGTGAGCTCGTCGAAAGGC
>DASQBO010000236.1:0-7677 GCA_035635175.1 Casimicrobiaceae bacterium
ATCGCGGCGTCGACCGCGGAGCGGGTCGCGATCGCCCTGATCCGCGACGGCCGCGTGCGTCGCGCGTGGCTCGGCATCGGCGGCGAAACCGTCCCGCTGCCGCGGCGCGTCGTGCGCCATTTCGAGCTTGTGCGCGAGACGGGCGTGCGCATCCAGTCGGTCGAAGGCGATTCGCCGGCGACGGCGGCGGGCCTCGCGCGCGACGACGTCGTGGTCGCGGTCGACGAAAGCCCCGTGGCGAACGTCGACGACCTGCAGCGCTCGCTCGGCGCAGACGCGATCGGGCGCGAGATCAGGCTCGTCGTGCTGCGCCGCGATCGCAAGCTCGCGCTTGCCGCGGTGCCGCGCGAGCGCGCTTCGAACGGCCGCGCCGCCGCGCGGTAGCGGCGCCTCCGCCCCGCGGCGTCGCCTTTCCAACGGCGGCGTTCTGTGGAACAATCGGGGCAACCAAACATTCGGGGTGACCGCGATGCTGGACCGCGACGGTTATCGCCCGAACGTAGCCATCGTCATCGTCAACGCGAAGAATCAGGTCTTCTGGGGCAAACGGATCCGAGAACACTCGTGGCAATTTCCGCAGGGCGGCATCAATCCCGGGGAGACGCCCGAGCAGGCGATGTACCGGGAGCTGCACGAGGAAGTCGGGCTCCGGTCGCACCACGTCAGGATTCTCGGCCGCACGCGTGACTGGCTGCGTTACGAGGTGCCGCAGCACTGGATCAAACGCGAGTACCGCGGAAGCTACCGCGGCCAGAAGCAGATCTGGTATCTGCTCCGGCTCGTCGGCCGCGACACCGACGTGAAGCTTCGCGCCTGCGAACACCCGGAGTTCGACGCCTGGCGCTGGCACGACTACTGGATCCCGCTCGACACCGTGATCGAGTTCAAGCGGGAGGTCTACCGCCGCGCGCTGACGGAGCTCGAGCGCTATCTTCACGCGCGGCCGCAGACCCGGCGCGAGCGCCTGTACGGCTTCCCGCACCCGGTGATGCCGCCGTCGTACGCCGACCCGACCGCCAGGAGCTAGGGCCTGTTGAGACGACAGGCCCAAGTGGCCGGCACTAACGCTGCGGGCAGTCGCCGACGCGCTTCGCGACCCACGTCATCGTCGTCGCGACGTCCGGTTCCGTGCCGCGGCGGGTGACCGCGTCGACCTTGCCGTCGTAGCGCGTCGCCTCGATCGCGAATTCGGCGCGCCCCGAGAGCGTCTCCGGCCCGTTGCGGCACGCGAAGTCGTACGTCGTCTTCGGGCCGGCGGTCGCCACGTTCGACAGCTCGCACTGGTTGCCGGGCTTCGGCAGCGACTTCGTGCCGTCGTCGATCTCCTTTTGCGTGACGCAGTCGCGGTCCGTGGACACGAGCGGAACCCGGCCGGCGCGGGACACCGAGACGGTGGTTTCCCACAGGCCGGGCTGCATCGGCGACGCGGCCAGCGCGGCGCCAGGCGCGAGCGCCGCCGCGAGCATAGCGGCGCGAGCGGCGAGCCGGGGCCCCCGGCGCGAAGCGCCCAGGGGGAGCGAGCAGTCGCGAGCCGACGCAGGCGGCCGACCCTTGGGCGCAACGGTGTGGCCCAGCGCTGCGGAGGCCGCGACGGCGAGGCGCATCAACGGATCGTTCCGAGTCCCGCCATCCCGGCCATCATCCCGCCGCCGAACATCGCGGAAATGAGGAGTCCCATCAGCAGGAAGCCGAGGACGAGGCCGCAGATCACGACGACGATCGTGAACGCGACCGCCTTGTCGGGCGCGCACTTCTTGAGCACCGGCGCGCCGAGGTAGAACGTGTAGAACGAGTAGATCGCCGCGAGCAGGCCGATCACGCCGCCGATGAACGGCAGGAGCTGGAAGATGCCGGCGATCCACGCCGCGGTGTACGAGTACGCGGTGAGCTTGAGCGACTCCGTGAAATCCTTGGTCCCGCCGAACGACGGCGCGAGCGCGTCGACGATCAGCGCGAGGACGAACGTGATCGCAAGCGCGATGACGTAGCTCGCGATCGCGACGGCGAGGGCGCCGACGAATCCGCCGGCGAGCGCCCGCAGCACCATGGCGAGCGGCCCGATCGCCGCGAGAATCATCACGTATCCGGTGTAGATCGACTGCGTCGTGGCCGGCTCCGCGGCGATCGTCGGCCACTCGGTCTTCGGGCTCATCAGGATGTTCTTGACGCGATCGACGATGTTCATGGACGTCCCTCCCTGAAGGTTCGTGGTGGTTGAGTTTAGGACAAAGCCCGTGCGGGTGTCACGACCGGTGCGCCGGGCGGCTTGGTCAGCGCGGCAGGACGAGATTGTGGCTCCGGCCTCTCGCCATCGGCTCGCTTAACGTTCGCTTCGCTCACGTTAGCCTCCGCCGCAATTGGGTCTTGCTCAGCCGAGCAAGAAGGATTGTGCCTCCGGCCGCTCGCCTTCGGCTCGCTTAACTTGCCGCTGCGCGTCAAGTTAGCCTACGCCGCAATCTGGTGCTTCTCGGGCGTCACCCGAGAAGCACCAGATTGTCCCGATGAATCAGCTCCGGCTCGTCGACGTAGCCCAGGACCGACTCGATCTCGGACGACGGACGGCGCAGGATGCGCGCGGTCTCCTGCGCGCTGTAGTTGACGAGCCCGCGCGCGACCTCGCGGCCCTCGGGATCGAAGCAGCCGACGACCTCGCCGCGCTCGAATTCGCCGGCGACGGCGACGACGCCGATCGGAAGAAGGCTCTTGCCGTCGCGGGCGAGGGCGCGCACCGCGCCGGCGTCGAGCGACAGCCGCCCCGCGAGCTGCACGTGGTCCGCCAGCCACTGCTTGCGCGCGGCGAGCGTGACCGCTTCGGCGACGAGCGCCGTGCCTATGGCCTCACCCTCCGCCAGCCGCGTCAGCACCCGTTCCTCGCGGCCGCAGGCGATCACGGTCGAGGCGCCGGACCGGGCCGCGCGCTTCGCGGCGAGCACCTTGGTCAGCATCCCGCCGCGGCCGAGCGCCGTGCCGGCGCCGCCGGCCATCGCTTCGAGCTCCGGGGCCCCGGCCTTCGCGCCTCGCACCAGCGTGGCGGTGGGGTCGCGGCGCGGGTCGGCCGTGTACAGGCCCTGCTGGTCGGTCAGGAGGACCAGCGCGTCGGCCTCGATCAGGTTCGTGACGAGCGCGCCGAGCGTGTCGTTGTCGCCGAAGCGGATCTCGTCGGTGGTGACGGTGTCGTTCTCGTTGATGATGGGGATGACGTCGAGCCCGAGGAGCGTGACGAGCGTCGAGCGCGCGTTCAGGTAGCGGCGACGGTCGGCGAGGTCGTCGTGCGTGAGCAGGATCTGCGCGGTGCGCAGCCCGAAGCGCGCGAACGCGGATTCGTACGCCTGGACGAGGCCCATCTGGCCCACGGCGGCGGCCGCCTGCAGCTCGTGGATCGACGCCGGGCGCGCCTGCCAGCCGAGGCGCTTCACGCCTTCCGCGATCGCGCCAGACGAGACGAGCACGATCTCGCGGCCGCTGCGCTTCAGCGCCGCGATTTCCTCGGCCCAGCGCGCGACGGCGGCGTGGTCGAGGCCGCGGCCCTCGTTCGTGACGAGGCTCGAGCCGACCTTGACGACGATGCGCTTCGCGGACGCGACGGGCGTGCTCATCCGGACCTTCGTCAGACCTGCTCGGCCGGGGCGTCCGTCGCGGCGCCTTCGGGCCTTGGATGGACGTCGAGCCAGTCCTGGATCGCAAAGACGACCTGGCGGCACCCTTCGCCGTTCACCGCGGCCACCCCGAACACGGGGCCCTTCCAGCGGTAGGCGCGGACGAACGCCCGCACGCGCTCCTCGCGCTCCGCGGCGGGAACGAGGTCGAGCTTGTTAAGAACGAGCCAGCGCGGCTTCGCGTGGAGCGCGGGATCGTAGCGCTTGAGCTCGCGGGCGATAGCACGCGCGTCGCGCACGGGATCGGCCTCGGGGTCGAACGGCGCGATGTCCACGACGTGGAGCAGGAGCCGCGTCCGCTGCAGGTGCCGCAGGAACCGATGGCCGAGCCCCGCCCCTTCCGCCGCGCCCTCGATGAGGCCCGGAATGTCGGCGACGACGAAGCTCCGGTTCGCATCGGTGCGCACGACACCCAGGTTGGGCGCCAGCGTCGTGAACGGATAGTCGGCGACCTTCGGCCGCGCTGCCGAGACGGCGCGGATGAACGTGCTCTTGCCCGCGTTCGGCATCCCGAGGAGCCCCACGTCCGCGAGCACCCTGAGCTCGAGAAAGAGGCGGCGCCGCTCGCCGACCGCTCCCGGCGTGCACTGCCGCGGCGCGCGGTTGGTGCTCGACTTGAAGTGGATGTTGCCGAGCCCGCCCTTGCCGCCCCGCGCGAGCAGAGCGCGCTCGCCGTGCGCCGCCAGGTCGGCGATCCGCTCGCCCGTGTCGGCGTCGGCGATGAGCGTGCCGACCGGCATGCGCAGCACGATGTCGGCGGCGCCCTTGCCGTACTGGTCGGCGCCGCGGCCGTTCTCGCCGCGCTTCGCGCGATGCAGGCGCGCGTAGCGGTAGTCGATCAGCGTGTTGACGTTCCGATCCGCGAGCGCCCAGATGCTGCCCCCGTCGCCGCCGTCGCCGCCGTCGGGCCCGCCGCGCGGCACGTACTTCTCGCGCCGGAACGACGCGACGCCGTTGCCGCCGTCCCCGGCGACGACCTCGATCGTCGCCTCGTCGACGAACTTCACGGCGCGCTCCGCGCGTACAGCACGAAGCGCTCGGTGTCGTCGCCGCGGCGCTGCCCCTGCCAGGCGACGGTCCAGCCGTCCGGCACCGGCGGCGGGCCGTCGAGGCGCCCGTACTGGACGAGCAGCGCGGGGCAATCGTTCTTCGGCGTCGTCTCCTCGCGCACCGTGACCAGCCCCGCGAAATACTGGAGCAGCGCGCGCTGCGGCTCGCCGAGGTTGCGGCTCGCGACGCAGCCGCGGGCGGGCAGGTGCGAGGCGATCGCCTGCGCGACGGTGCGGTAGCTGCGGCGCGAGTCGAGGTACGGCAGCCAGATCGTCGAGTACAGCGCCCACAGCAGCGTCATCCCCGCGGCCCAGTTGAGCACGGCCCGCCGGTTGGACCGCCGTGCCGGCCGCACGAGCACGAGCCACAGCAGCGTGAGGAGCGCGGAGACGACGACGGCGAGGATCTGGAACGGCGGGTGGTAGCCGGCCTCCGTGTCGCGCAGCACGCGCGCGACCGGCGCGGTCATGCCGCGGAGCGACGCGTCGATCCACAGGCCCCACGCCAGCGCTGCGGCGAGCCCGAACGTCAGAATGCCGAACCAGTCGAGCGCGCCCGAGTAGCCGCGCTTCAGCGTGTCGATTTCGGCCGCGCCCAGGAGCGCGAGCGGCAGCAGCACCGGCATCAGGTAGGGGACGCGCGGCTCCGACATGATCGCGATCGAGACGAGCATCACTGCGGCGAGGGTTCCCGGCAGCTCGATCGCCGGCGTCGCGAGGCCCCCGTTGAACCCGCGCCCGCGCATCCACAGCGTCCACGCCGCGAGCGGCAGCGCCGGCCACGCGAACCACGGCAGGTTCTTGAGCAGCACTACCGGGTCGGCCGGCGCCTTCGGCGACAGCGGGCCGAACCAGTCGGTCCACGCCTGCGCCCCCCACCACGCGGCGAACTCGGACGGCGAGCTCACCGCGAGCGAAAGGGGCCACGCGGCCGAGAGCGGCAGCGCCACGGCGAGCGCGATGGCTGCCGTCGTCGCGTAGCGCCGGTTGCGCCACGACGCGAACGCGAGCGGAAGCACGATCGCCGTCGCGACGAGCCACACCGGACCCATGAACCCGCGCGCGAGGAACGCGAACGCGGTGCCGAGGCCGAGGATGGCGCCGCCGGCGGCGGGCCGCCGCAGCGCGAGTGCGAAGCCGTATTGCGCGATGGCGACGCCCGCGAGCAGGCCGAGCTCCGGCGCGAGCTGGTGCGCGCGGTCCCACAGGCCCACCGAGCCGACAAGGAGCAGCGACGGCATCCAGCGGAAATTGCGGCCGATGAGCTCGTGCCCGGTAAGCGCGAGCAGCCAGATCGTCAGCGCGAGGAGCACGCCCGCGGCGAGCCGCGCAGCGTCGTGCTCGGGCAGCACCCTGCCCGCGAGCTCCGCAGTGAGCGTCGCGAGCGCGTAGACCGCGGGCGGGCGATCGACGAACGGCTCGCCGACGAGGTTGGGCGTAGCGAGGTCTCCGCCGTGCAGCGTTTCGTGGACGATGCCGAACGACGTCGCGTCCTCGGTCTTCCACGGGTCGTGGCCGACGAGCCCCAGCACGACCCACGCGCCGCACAGCACGACGAGGCCGAACTGCTTCCACGACCGGTACGGCCCGGAGGGACTCAGCGTCGGATCGTCGTCGCGGCGTGCGGCGACGGAAGGCGCGTGAAGGGGCATGTGGTAGGCGGTGCGGCGTGCCCCGTTCGCCACGGCGGGTGGCTCAAAGAAAAAGGCAGCCGAAGCTGCCTTTTCCGTCGTGGACGCCGGAGCGGGCGGGCCCGTCCATTGTCGCGCGTTTCGCCGGCTCGCGTGTCGTCAGGCCTTCGCCGCGGCTTTCGCCGCGGGTGCCTTCGCCTTCACGGCAGGGGCCTTCGGCGCCGCCGCGGGCTTCGGCTCCGCCGGCTTCGCAGCGGCGGGCTTCGCGGCGTAACGCTGGCGGAACTTGTCGATCCGTCCCGCCGTGTCCACGACCTTCTGCTTGCCGGTGTAGAACGGATGGCAGGACGAGCACACTTCGACGTGCAGCGGCTTCACGACCGTCGAGCGCGTCGTGAACGTGTTGCCGCAGCTGCACGTGACCTGGATTTCGCCGTAGTTCGGATGCGTGCCGGATTTCATGGGGCCCTCGTATCGCGGTCCACGCACCGGGCTCCATTGCCCGAAGGGGTGCGCCCGGACCGCCGCCGCTGATATGGGGTCGGAATCCTCGAAACGCGAGGGCTCCCCGGCGGCAAAACTGAAATTATCCTTTTTTCCGCACTGCAATGCAACGGCTCTGGCACCGCGCCGGGTGCCGGTGATGCTTTCAAACCGTTGAAGAAACAATGGCTTGTATCAGCCGCGTCGCATCGAGTCGAAGAATTCCGCGTTGGACTTGGTCTGCTTCACCTTGTCGACCAGGAATTCGGTCGCTTCGAGCTCGTCCATGGGGTAGAGCAGCTTCCGCAGGACCCAGACCTTGGGCAGGATTTCCGGTTTGAGGAGAAGCTCCTCCTTCCGCGTGCCGGAGCGGTTCACGTTGATCGCCGGGTAGATGCGCTTCTCGGCCATCCGGCGATCGAGGTGAATCTCCATGTTGCCCGTGCCCTTGAACTCCTCGTAGATCACGTCGTCCATCCGCGAGCCGGTGTCGATGAGCGCGGTGGCGATGATCGTGAGCGAGCCGCCTTCCTCGATGTTGCGCGCGGCGCCGAAGAAGCGCTTCGGGCGCTGCAGCGCATTCGCGTCGACGCCGCCCGTGAGCACCTTGCCCGACGCGGGGACCACCGTGTTGTACGCGCGCGCGAGGCGGGTGATCGAGTCGAGCAGGATCACGACGTCCTTCTTGTGCTCGACCAGCCGCTTCGCCTTCTCGATCACCATCTCGGCGACCTGCACGTGACGCGTCGCGGGCTCGTCGAAGGTCGACGACACGACCTCGCCGCGTACGGTCCGCTGCATCTCGGTCACTTCCTCGGGCCGCTCGTCGATGAGGAGCACGATCAGGACCACGTCGGG
>DASQBO010000237.1:0-12246 GCA_035635175.1 Casimicrobiaceae bacterium
CGGCGCGGCAGGGCAAGCTCCCGATGCGCACCGACGGCTGGAACGCCGACTATCCCGATGCCGAGAACTTCATGCAGTTGCTGTATGGCGGCAGCGTCGGCCAGGAGAACCACTCGCGGTTCGACCTGCCCGAATTCAACCGGCTCTACGAGGCGGCGCGCCAGTTGCCCGATTCACCGGAGCGCACGGCGCTTTTCGACAAGATGACGGAAATCGTTCTCGCCTACGCGCCGTGGCGCCTGATGGAGCACCGGATCGAGGACCACCTGACGCAGCCGTGGGTGCGCAACTACAAGCCGCATCCGGTGCGGTCGCTTGTCTGGAAATACCTCGACGTCGACGGCGCGCCGCGCAGTCGTTAGCCGGCAACAAGCGCGGGGGATGCGCCGGGATGGCCGTTCAGCCGTGCAGCGACTCGTACTTCGCCATCAGCTGCTCGGGCGTCTCCGCGAAGTCGGGATTCGGGACGATGCAGTCCGCCGGGCAGACGAGCTTGCACTGCGGCTCGTCCTCGGCGCCGACGCATTCGGTGCAGCGCAGCGGGTCGATCACGTAGATCGGGTCGCCGACGGCGATCGCCTCGTTGGGGCATACCGGCTTGCAGGCGTCGCAGGCGGTGCAATTCTCGTTGATGAGCAGTGCCATGGCAGTCTCCTTCGGGCCTAGGCGGCCGCGCGCTCCTGCAGTTCCTTGAGTTTGCCGTGCCGGAACGCGCCCCACAAGGCCGCCCCGATCGCGCCGGCGTAGATCGAATCCGGGTGCGAGACCGCGGTCACGCTGACCTTCTCGTTGACCATCTCTTCCTGGATCGCGGCGAGGAGGCCCGCGTCGAGGGCGAGGCCTCCGGTCAGGAGCGCGGTGCCCTCCTTGATGCCGGTGACCTTCAGCAGCTTGACGATGCGCGATGCCATCGACAGGTGGATGCCCTTCAGGATGTCCGGGGTCGCGATGCCGCGGGAGACCATGTTGATCACGTCGGTCTCGGCCAGCACCGCGCAGATCGAGCTCACCTTCTCGGGGTTCTGCGACGTCTTCGACAGCGGGCCGATCTCCTCGACCGCGACGCCCAGGTAGCGGGCGATGTTCTCGAGGAACTGGCCCGACCCCGACGCGCACTGGCTCGTCATCTTGTAGCTCAGCACCTTGCCGCGCTCGTCGACGTAGATCGCGCGGCCGTTGAGCGCGCCGATGTCGACGACCGCGCGCGCCTCGGGCACGAGAAACACGCCGCCGCGCGCGTGCGTGGTCATCGAGTAAAAGTGGCCGGTCGCGAACTTGACGTTCTCGCCTTCGCCGGTCGTCGCGATGTAGTGGACGTCCGCGGGCTTGATCTTCGCGTCCTCGAGCACGCCGAGATAGCCCTCCTCCGCGAGCGTCATCGGGTCGCGGCGGCGGATGCGCTCGCAGCGCTTCGCGAGCCACGTATGACTGTCTCCTTCGGAGCGGAATAGCGTCGTCTTGACCGCGCCGGAGCCGATGTCGATGCCGATGGTGGTGGTCATGCGCTACCCCTTTAGCCGGTCATTCCCGCGACCGCGGGAATCCAGTGTCGTTCGCCGGAAGTCGCTGGGTCCCCGCCTCCGCGGGGACGACAACCCTGACTTCACGTCCGCGCCTCCGCGACCTTCCCCTCCTCGACCACCGCGCGCCAGGCGAACGTCGCGCCGCCGAGGGCGCCGGTGAAGATCGAGTCCGGATTGATGTTGAGCGTGAGATCGCCGTAGTTCTCGTTGACGAGCTCCTTCAGCGCCTTCACCGCCGCCTCGTTCTTGGCGACACCGCCCGTGAACGTGAACTCGTTGCGGATGCCGCCCGAGCGCGCGAGGATCGACATCGCGCGGAGGACGATCGCCCGGTGCAACCCGGCCATGATGTCCTCGCGCTTGTCGCCGAGCGCGAGCCGGTCGCGCAGCTCGGCTCCTGCGAACACCGTGCACGTCGAGTTGATGCGGATCGTCTTGGTCGCTTTCATCGCCATCGGGCCCAGCTCGTGCAGGCCCATGTTCATCTCGTCGGCGATGTAGCCGAGATAGCGCCCGCAGCCGGCCGCACAGCGGTCGTTCATCTGGAAGCTCTCGACGATGCCGTTCGGGTCGACCTGGATCGCCTTCGTGTCCTGTCCGCCGATGTCGAGCACGGTCGCCGTGTGCGGGTACATCACGTGCGCGCCGAGTCCGTGGCAGAGAATCTCGGAGCGGATGTGCTCTTTCGAGAACGGCAGGCGCGCCCGGCCGTAGCCCGTGCCGACCACGTACGTCTCCTCGAGCTCGGTGTCGAGGATGCCCTTGATCGGCGCCTCGACGTGGGTGCGGCGGCTCGCGGTATCCGGCAAGGTCCTGAACGTGCGCTCCAGCGCGTCGAGCAGGTGTCGCTTGATCGAATCGCCGTAGACGCGGTTCTCGACCTCGATGATCGAGCGGTCGAACACGTTCAGCAGGAAGTCGTAGCGGATGTCCGCTTCCTTCGCGACCTCCTCGCCGATCGCGAGATACTGGCTGCCGGCGATGTCGCGGAAGAAGTCGGACTTGCGCTTCGCGCCTTCGGCGAACAGCGAAGCCGCCTCCTTCGAAAGCCGGTCGAAGACGACGACGAGCGCGTCGCCGACGGACTTCGTCGCGTCGCCGAACTTCGCCGTGCCGAGGTTGCGCTCGCAGGTCGCCCGCAGATCGCCCAGCTGCTCCAGGTACTGCTCGAGGCGGAAGTCGCGCTCGAGCTGCCCGAGAAATGTGTCGAGGGAGCCGTTCAGCGCGCCGGTCGTCCCGAGCGCCTGCCGGAACAGGTAGAAGCGCCCGTTGACGAGGGCCTCCTGCTTGGCGATCGTCGCCGCGGTGTCGTAGTTCGACCGCGAGTTGGTGATCCCGCGTCCAAGGATCGTCTGGTTCTCGTCGATGACGACCGCCTTGGTCGTCGTCGAGCCGAGGTCGATGCCGATGAAGCAGCGCATGGGGACCTCCTCAGTGTGCGGCGGCCGTCGCCGTGCGCTTCTGCTTGACCATCTGGAAGTAGCTCTCGAGCCGGTTCTTCACGTTCGCCGCCGAGAAGTAGCGCGGATCGACGAGGTCCGTCTCGATGAACGCCGCGGGCTTACCGGTGCGCTTCTCCACCTCGCGCAGGATCAGCAGCTGCCCCGCCGAGAAGCTGTTGCAGCTCTTGATCGAGTTGATCAGGAGCCCGTCGGCCTGGTACTCGTCGATGTACTTGCAGATCATGTCGACGCGCGACGGCAGGTTCAGGTTCGTGTAGCAGCCGAGGCAGTACTCGGCGAGCGACTCGAGCGGCCGGTCCGGGTCGTGCCGGAAGCCGAAGTCGTAGAGCCCGCCGACCTTCGCGTAGGTCGACGAGACGACGACGGCGCCCTCGTCGTAGAACATCTTCCAGAAGTCGCGGAAGCTGGTCCAGTTGGGCGGGCCCTCGACGACGAGCCGGTACTTCTCCTCGGTCATCTCGCCCTCCGGCGTCACCGGACCCTTGCCGTCCCGGACGCGCTGATCGATCTCCTCGCGCAGCACGCGGTAGTACTGCGTCGCTTCGGGCGTCCCGCGGAACGCGGTGAAGATGGGACCGATGTAGTAGACCGCACCGAAGTAGCCGTCGATCGGAGACGGCCGGTTCTTGGCCGAGTGCAGCACGCGGACCAGGTCCTCCTCGGCCTTCTGCGACTCCTTCATGTACTGGCGCAGCCGGTCGATGTCGAACTTGACGCCCGAGACGCGCTCGAGCGTCGGAATCACCGTCTCCTTGAGCTGCTTGACCACGTACTCGCGCATGTTCGGCGCGATCTTGCCTTCGCCCTGGTACGGGACGTGCAGCATGATCGTTTCGCAGCCGTACTTGTGCCGGATCAGCTCGAACCACTTCATGAACGTGAAGCAGCCCGTATACGAGAGCAGCAGCACGTCCGGCGTCGGCAGCTTCTCGCCGGTGGGGCCGATCTCGCCGCCCATCATCATCCCGAGGTCCGCCTTCACGTAGGTGCAGACGTCCTCCGACTGCCCGTCGCGCTCGGCGTCCATGATGAACTTGCCGGACTTCTTGCGCATGCCGTTCTGGAGCGCGTTCGTCTCGGGCAGGCTCCGCGCGAAGTCGAAGCACATGAGGAGCTCGTTCAGGTTGCCCGGCACGAACGTCGCCGACACCTTGCGGCCCGTCTCGCGCGCGGTCGCGAGCTCGTGGTAGTTGCGGTTGATGAGGTCCTTCTGCAGCAGCATCGCGTCCTCCTTCTGGACGTTCTGCGGCTTCTTCGCGCTGGCGGGCATCGCGGCGGTGGCAGCCATGGCATTTCTCCTGATCGTGACGCGGCTACGCCGCGCTCCACAGCTTTATCGAATCGGCGAACGTTCCGGCCTGTTCGCGGATCGGGGCCATCTGGCCCGTGTTTTCGGCGTACTTGAACGCGGTGTACGGAACCTTGTGCTTCGCGAGCACGTCCTGCAGCATCGGCCGCTCGAGGAGCGCCGGGTCGCAGAACGACGGCGCGGAGAAGACCACGCCCTCCGCGCCGCGCGTCTTCACCTGGTGCAGCAGGTAGGTTCCCTTGTCCTCGCGCTTCGCGTCGTACTTCGCGGCGGTCGAGGCGGAGCGGTGCAGGAACGCCTTCGACAGCTCCTCGAGCGGGTTGGCGTTCGCGGGCACGTCGTCGAGCAGCCAGCGATTGACAAGCATGAAGTCGTCGTCGACGATGTAGCAGCCCGACATCTCGATCGACTTGATCAGCGCAAGGGGCGGCTGCTCGCAGAAGACGCCGGTCATCACGACGCGCGCGTTGTCGCGCTTCGGCCGCGGCAGCTGGTCCGCCGCGGCGATGTAGTCGCGGACGAGCTGCGTGTGCTCTTCGACCGGCAGCACCATGCCCGCGCGGAGCACGAGATAGACCTCGGACGTCGGCGCCTGCCACGGCTTCTCGGAACGGTACTGGTAGAGATCGCGGATCGCCGCCCGGTTCTCGTTGAACACGCGGATCGACGCGTTGATCTCGTCGTCGCTGACCGGACTGCCGCGAAGCTTGCCGAGATCGGCCCGGAGGTTCTCGAGCTCGGAGACGTAGAAGCTGCCGCCGATCGAGTCGACGTAGTTCTGCGGCACGTCGAAATAGCGGACGTACTTGTCCTTGAACAGGAGCTGCCACATGCCCGACAGGTTGCGGATCACGTCGCAGATCGAGGGGAAGAGCATGCCGTCGAGGCAGTCGAGCCGGCCGGTCAGCCCGAGCTCGATCGTCGAGCGCGGAATGCGGCAGATGTAGCTCTGATAGTAGGCATCGCCCTGGATCACCTCGATCTGGTCGCCGCCGCCCAGAATGCCGACCGACAGCATCCCCGCGGCATGGATCAGCTCGCGCGGGACGTACACCGGCATGTAGCCGATCGCCTTGCGGCCCGGCGCAGCGGCCTTCCACTCCTTGACGGCGGTGAAGTCGAGGTCTTCGAACAGCGCCTGGCAGCGCTCCACGATCTTGACGACGGCGGGAATGTCGGCCATCAGCGATGCTCCCAGTTCGGTTTGCGCTTCGCGAGGAAGGCGAGCAGCCCCTCGTTCGCATCGCGCGTGGACATCAGGCGGTCGAGATAGAGCCGCTCGACCTCCGCAAGGCGGTGGCGGACATCGCGGATCATGCCGCCGCGCGCCGCCGCGATCGCCCAGGCGAGCGACGCCGCGCTCTTGTCGGCGAGCTGGCGGTCGAAGTAGGCGAGCGCCGCGGCCTCCGGGTCGTCGAACACCGTGTGGACGAGCCCGATCGCCTTCGCCTCGTCGGCGCCGATCGAGCGTCCCGAAAACAGCAGGTCCTCGGCGACGGGTTGCGGCACGCGATAGGGCAGCAGCACCGAAGCCGCCGGCGCGAACACGCCGAGCTTCATCTCGGGCTGGCCGAACTGCGCGTCGGGTGCGGCGAACAGCGCGCTGCCCGCGAGCGCCAGCTCCAATCCCCCGCCCAGGCACTGGCCGCGCACCACGACGAGGATCGGCGCCGGGAACTCGAGCATCGCCAGGATCAGCGCGTGCAAGGACTGGAGCATCGCGGCGCAGCGGTCGGGCAGGTGCTCCTCGACGCTCGCGCCAAAGCTGAAGTGAGGACCCTCCGCGTCCAGCACGACGCCGCGCAGGCCCCGCATCTCCGTTGCGCCGCGGTAGGCGACGAGAGCGCCGTGCAGCGCCGCGATCATCGCCGCGTCGACCAGGTTCGCCTTGGGCCGCGCGAGCGTGAGCCGGAGCAACGCGCCGTTGCGCTCGAGCCGGTCCTTGAGCGGCGAGTCGGACGTCACGGCGTCAGCCCTTCCGCTTGTTCTTCGGCTGGATCGAATCGTGGAGCGGACCGACCCAGCTCTCGCCGGCCGCGAGCTTCTGCCGCAAGAGCACGAAGTCGACCTCCCGGTCGTCCTTGCCGCCTTCGTTGAACGCGGTGAAGCCGGCGCGCGCCTCGGTCATCATGTTGAGCGCGAGCCACGCGCGCGAGTTCTCCTTGTTGCGGTTCCAGGCGTCGAGCTTCGGCTTGCGGAGCTCCTCGAGCGTCTTCGTCGTGCAGTCGGGGAACGTGAGGAGCATCTTCGCGCAGAGCTCCTCGACCTTCGCGTCGAGCGCCGAGAGATCGACGGTCCCGCGCGCGAGAAGCGCCTTGCCGTCCTTCAACGCATCGCCGGTCTTGGGCTCGCCGAAGACGAAGCGGCCGAACTCGTCGGTCATCCGCTGCGTCTCGACCAGCGGGTTCGCGACGTAGCGGCCGTCGACCTTGAGCCCCGGCACGAGCTCCGAGAGCACGCCCATCCAGTACGCCTTGTGCGCGGAGAAGGGCTCGCACAGCACGCAGGCGGCCATCGAGCGTTCGGCGCCGGCGATCACCGGCAGGAAATCGGTCGCGCCGCCGATCGGCGCGGAACCGTGCTTGGGGCCCGCCTGCCCGAAGCGGGCGAGGTCCTGCGCGACGGAGAAGTCGCACGCCATCCCGATCTCCTGGCCGCCGCCGATCCGCATCCCGTTGACGCGGCAGATCACCGGCTTGTCGCAGGCGAGGATCGTCGAGACCATGTCGTTGAAGAGCCGCATGTACTGCCGGTATTCCTGCGGGTGCCCCGCGTAGTACTCGGCGTATTCCTTCGTGTTGCCCCCCGTGCAGAACGCCTTGTCGCCCGCGCCGGTGAAGACGACGCAGTTCACGTCGCGCGCGTTGGACGCGGCGCGGAACGCGAGGATGACGCCCTTGACCATGTCGGTCGTGTACGAGTTGAACTGCGCGGGGTTGTCGAGCGTGATCCACGCGTTGTAGAGCCCTTCGGCGACGGTGCCGTCGGGTCGCTTCGCCGGCCGCTTCTCGTAGCGGATGCCTGGCTTCGCGACGTCGTCGACCAGATCGTGGTTCTTGAAGTCGCGGCGGGTGGTGAGGTTGTCGGGCGCATTCATTGCTGTCTCCGTCAGGACTGCGGCGTCAGCACCACGCGCCGCTTGATGTCGCGGTGGTGGACGGCCTCGAAGATCCGGTTGATGTCATCGAGCGCGTGCGCTTCCACGAACGGCTTGATCGCGACCTTGCCGTCGAGCACGAGGTCGAGCGCGGCCGGGTAATGCTCGGGCGGGCAGCCCCAGTTGCCGAGTGCCCGCGCGTCGAACGCCATCAGGTTCGAAAGACGCACCTCGACCTTGTCCATCGTGAAGCCGACGACCGACAGCGTCGCACCGTGGACGAGGAGCCCGTATGCGGTGAGCTGCCCTGCCGCGGTGCCGGAACATTCGAAGATGAACCACTCGGTCGACGGGAGCGCGTTCTGCTTCGCGAAGGCGTTGACTGCCGCCTTCATCGCCTTGCCGTCGAACGCGCGCGCGTCGAGCGTCAGCGCCGCGCCGTGGTGCGAGATCGACTCGAGCTTTTCCTCGTCGACGTCGATCGCGACGACCTTCGCGCCGAACGCGCGCGCCACCTGGACGCAGTAGCCGCCGACGCCGCCCGCGCCGACGACGATCGCGAGGCTGCCGGGCCTGACGCCGGCGCGCCGCACCGCCTGGTAGGGCGTCGTCAGCGCATCGGCGACGATCGAGACGTCGGCGAGGGTGAGACCCGCCTTCGCGAGGCGCGCCTCGTCGACCTCGCACAGCCCGCGGCCGGGCACGACGATGTGCGACGCGAAGCCGCCCTGGATGTCGTTGCCGGGCATTTTCTGGCTGCGGCAGATCGGCGCAAGACCCCTCCGACAGAGGTCGCATTCGCCGCAGGGCAGCACGGCTGGAACGATGACGGCTTTTCCCATCCAGCCCTCGGCGCCTGCGCCGGCGGCGACGACGCGGCCGCTGATCTCGTGCCCGAGGGCGAGCGGCAGCGGATGGTTGGTCCGCACGCCGTCGTAGTAGTAGCCGAGATCGGTGTGGCAGACGCCGCAGCCGGCGATCGCCACGACGACCTCGCCCGGGCCGGGTTCGGCGGCAAACGTGGCGCGCTCGAGCGGCGCCTTGACGCCGGTCATCAGCCAGCGGCGGGCTTCGATGCTCATCGCGAGGGCTCCTCCTCCGTCGGCGCCGGGACCGGCCGGGGCAGCTCCGCGCTTGACGCGGACCCCTGCCGCCGGCTATTCTGGTATTACAGTACCACAATACCGGTTTGGCGCAAAACCATCTTGCGTCGACGCGTTTGCCGGCGCTTTGATCTGCATCAATTGCGAGGCCGCGCGAAGCCGGTTTACTGCGCGGATCGAACGGAGGACACCCAGTGCAAGCGACGACACACACGGCGCCGCGCACATCTGCCGCCGCGACGGCGCCCGGGACAGCGGCGAGCCTGTCGATCGCGCTCGCCGGAAGCGGCGGCAGCGGCGTCATGACCGCGGGGACGCTGCTGCTCGACGCGGCGGCGCGCGCGGGATGCTATGGCCTCATGGTGCGCACCAGCGGTCCGCAGATCCGCGGCGGCGAGGCGGCCGCGCTGGTGCGGATCGGGCACGGCCCGATCGCCACGCTCGACGATGCGTTCGACGTGCTGCTCGCGATCGACTGGCAGAACGTCCACCGCTTCGCCGACGAGATTCCATTGGGGGCGCACAGCGTCATCGTCGGCGATCCCGACGAGGGTGAGCTGCCCGAGGTCTTCAAGGCGAGCGGCGCGCGCTACGCAACCCACTCGCTCAAGAAGACCGCGAAGGGCATTCCGGGCAGCTGGACGAACATGGTCGCCCTCGGCCTCGCCGGCGCGCTCGCAGGCGTCCCGGCCGCCGCGCTCGAGGCGGCCGTGCGCGCATCCTGGAAACGCACCGAGGAGGCGCTTCGCGCGAACCTCGCTGCGCTCGCAGCGGGCGTGGCGGCCGCCGCCGGCATCGACGGCGTGAAGGCGCTTCCGGCGGCGAAGGGCACGCCGGGAAAGCGCTGGCAGATCAGCGGCAACGAGGCCGCGGGCTTCGGCGCGATCCGGGGCGGGGTCCGCTTCGTCGCCGCGTATCCGATCACGCCGGCGACCGAGCTCCTCGAGTGGATGGCGCCCGCGCTGACCAAGGTCGGCGGGACGCTCCTCCAGGCGGAGGACGAGCTCGCTTCCGTCAACATGATCATCGGTGCGTCGTACGGCGGCGTTCCGTCGCTGACGGCGACCGCGGGACCCGGGCTCGCGCTGATGACCGAGGGCATCGGCCTCGCCGTCAGCGCCGAGGTCCCGATCGTCGTCGTCGACGTGATGCGCGGCGGGCCCTCGACCGGCATCCCGGCGAAGAGCGAGCAGAGCGACCTCTCGTTCGCGGTCGCGGGGCTGCACGGCGACGCGCCGCGGCTCGTGCTCGCGCCGACGTCGATCTCCGATTGCCTCGCGACGACGCAGTGGGCGGTGACGCTCGCCGAGACGCTGCAAGCGCCGGCGATCGTGCTCTCCGACCAGTTCATGGGTCAGTCGCGCGCGATCGTCGACCGGCCGGCCGACGTCGCGTTCACGGGCAAGCGCCTCACGGCGGAAGCGAACACGCCGGACTACAAGCGCTACCGGGCCACGCCGTCGGGCATCTCGCCGATGGCGATCCCGGGAACGCCCGGCATCGTTTACACCGCCGACGGCCTCGAGCACACCGAGGGCGGCATTCCGTCGAGCGGCGCGCGCGACCACGCGCTGCAGCTCGACAAGCGCGAGCGCAAGCTCGTGCAGCACGATTACGGAAGCTCGTGGGCCGACGTCGAGGGCGACGGCGAGCTCGCGGTGATCACGTTCGGCTCGGTCACCGCAGCGGTGCGCGAAGCGGTCGCGCGCGCGGCGGCGCAGGGCGTGCGCGCACGGCTGATCGCGATCCGGCTGCTCGCGCCGGCGCAGCCGGCGCAGATGGCGGCCGCGCTCGCGGGCGTTTCGCGGATCCTCGTCGTCGAGCAGAACCACGGCGGACAGCTGCTGCGCTACCTGCGGTCGGTCTACGAGCTGCCGGGCAAGCCCGCCGGCCATCACCGGCCGGGGCCGCTGCCGCTGCGTCCGGGCGAGGTGACGAAGGCGATCGTGACGTGGGCGCGCACCGAGCAGGAGAACGCATGAGCGAGACGGGCGAAGCCAAGGCCCGAAGGGCGCGTCGTCGAGCGATTGCGAGTGGCCGACGATCGTGCAGGTCGGGAACCCATGACAGGCCGGAGGCCATCACATGAACGACATCGCGCCTCCCCCGCCGCTGACCGCGGCGTCGTACAAGTCGGGCTACAAGCCGATCTGGTGCCCCGGCTGCGGCGACTACTCCGTGCTGTCGTCGCTCACCAAGGCGCTCGCGAAGATCGCGGTGCCACCGGAGCGGATCGCGGTCGTCTCGGGCATCGGCTGCTCGTCGCGCATCCCGGCGTACACGACCTGCTACGGCTTTCACGGCGTGCACGGCCGCGCGCTCGCAGCGGCGACGGGGCTCAAGGTCGCGCGCCCCGACCTCACCGTGATCGTCACTGGCGGCGACGGCGACGGCTACTCGATCGGCGGGAACCACTTCCTCCACGCGTGCCGGCGCAACGTCGACATGACGTACATCGTCATGGACAACCACGTGTACGGGATGACCAAGGGACAGCCCTCCCCCACGACCGAGCCCGACTGGGACTCGAAGCTCTCGCCGGGCGGCACCGGCGTGCGCTCCTTCCATCCGCTCGTCATCGCGCTCGCCTCGGGCGCCAACTTCGTCGCGCGCGCGTTCGCGGGCGACCCGAACGGCACCGCCGACATCGTCGCCCAGGCGATCCGCCACCCCGGCTTCGCGTTCGTCGAGGTGCTCTCGCCGTGCGTCACGTTCCGGCCGGAGCAGCGCGAGTGGAAGCAGCTCGCGCATCCGGCGCCGGTCGCCGCGACCGACGACCCGGCGCGCGCCGCGCGGCGGATCATGACCGACGACGGCTTCAACATCGGGGTGCTGTACGCGGGGAGCCGTCGCCCCTATCCGGCGGTGGCCGGTACCGCGAAGTGCGCCGTGGCAGACCTGGAAGCGGAGTTCGAGACATGAGCACGAAGACGGCCGCGAAAGCCAAGCCCGCGGCAAGGAAGCCGGCGGCGAAGAAGGCGGCCCTGAGAAAGCCCGCGGCGCCGAAGGGCGCGCCCGCGGAGGCCGCCGTCGTCGCGCCGCGCACGCTCGTCGATTTCATGGCGCAGGCGTGGGAGATGGAGATCGAGGCGGCGCAGCGCTACTCGGACTTCGCCGACGCGATGGAGATCCACAACAACCGCGAAGTGGCCGCGATGTTCCGGACGATGGCGGGCTACGAGACGAAGCACGCCGACGAGATCATGGCCACGATGGGCTGGTCCGAAGCGCCGCCCGTCACCGCGCGCGACGGAACGTGGCCGGGATACGAGGGACCGGAGACGTCACCCGGCGACGAGGTCCACTACCTGATGCAGCCGTGGCACGCGCTGCAGCTCGCGCTCGCAGCGGAGGAGCGCGCCGAGCGGTTCTTCGCCGAGCTCGCGCGCGTCGCCAAGAACAAGGCGGTCCGCGACGCGGCGCGCGAGCTGATGGCCGAGGAGCAGGAGCACGTCGCGCTGGTCCGCGCGTGGATGAAGAAGGTGCCCAAGCCCGACCGCGACTGGGCGCTCGACCCCGATCCGCCGCGCTATACCGACTGATGCAAGTCCTCTTGCCTGAAGGCTGGGCGCCGCCGATCGGCTATGCGAACGGCATCGCCGTCGATGCGGGGCGGATCGTGTTCATCGCGGGTCAGGTCGGCTGGGACGCGCAGCAGAAATTCCATTCCGCCGAGATCGCGCCGCAATTCGAGCAGGCTCTCGCCAACGTGCTCGCGGTGCTGGCCGAGGCCGGCGGCGCGGCCCGCCCC
>DASQBO010000238.1:0-2898 GCA_035635175.1 Casimicrobiaceae bacterium
CGCCCTTTTCCGGAGGAGACCCATGAAGCACGTGAATACCCCCGGCGTCCTGCTGGGCGCCGTCGCGGCGATCGCCCTCGCGTTCGCGGCCGGCACCGGGGCCCAGCAGCCCATCGTCATCAAGTTCAGCCACGTCGTCGCCGTCGACACGCCGAAGGGCAAGGGCGCCGAGCGCTTCAAGCAGCTGGCCGAGGAACGCACCAAGGGCCGCGTCAAGGTCGAGGTATATCCCAACAGCTCGCTGTTCAAGGACGGCGAGGAGATGGAGGCGCTGCAGCTCGGCTCGGTGCAGATCCTCGCGCCGTCGGTCGCGAAGTTCGGCCCGCTCGGCGTCCGCGAGTTCGAGGTGTTCGACCTGCCCTACATCTTCGACAGTTACGACGATCTGCACGCGGTCACGGGGGGGCCGGTCGGCGCCATGCTGTTCAAGAAGCTCGAGGCAAAGGGCGTCACGGGGCTCGCGTTCTGGGACAACGGCTTCAAGGATTTCAGCGCGAACAAGCCGATCCGGGTGCCGGCCGACTACAAGGGCCTCAAGATGCGCATCCAGTCGTCGAAGGTGCTGGGCGACGAGATCAAGGCGCTGGGCGCGATCCCGCAGGTGATGGCGTTCTCGGAGGTCTACCAGGGGCTGCAGACCGGCGTCGTCGACGGCACCGAGAACCCGCCGTCGAACTTCTACACGCAGAAGATGCACGAGGTGCAGAAGTACCTAGCGCTGACCGAGCACGGCGTGATCGAGTACGCGGTCATCACCAACAAGAAGTTCTGGGACGGCCTGCCGCCCGACATCCGCACGACGCTCGAGGGCGCGATGAAGGACGCGACCAAGTACGCGAACGACATCGCGAAGAAGGAGAACGACGACGCGCTCGAGGCGGTCCGCAAGTCGGGCAAGACCGAGATCATCACGCTCAAGCCGGACGAGAAGGCCGCGCTCAAGAAGGCGCTCGTGACCGTCCACAAGGAGAACGAGTCGCGGATCGGCAAGGACGTCATCGAGGAGGTCTACAAGGAGACGGGGTTTAAGCCTTGACGTCCGCCGCGCCGTCGGCTGCGGCCCAAGACCCCGCCGCCCTCGCGCACTGGGTCGGCCGGACCGAGCGCCACGTCGATCGCGTGACGCCGGTCCCGGTCGCGGCGCTTGCGGCGACGCTCGACCGCGGTGATCCGGCACCCGCGGATGGCGCGGCGATCGCGCCGCTGCGACACTGGCTCTATTTTCTGCCGCTCGCGCCGACGCGCGAGCTCGGGCCCGACGGCCACCCGAAGCGCGGCGGCTTCCTGCCGCCCGTCCCGCTGCCGCGGCGGATGTGGGCCGGCGGCCGTCTCCAGTTCCGCCGGCCGCTCCGCGTCGGCGACGCGATCGAGCGCAACTCCACCATCGCGAGCGTCGACACGAAGCATGGGAAGAGCGGCACGCTCGTCTTCGTGCTCGTCCGCCACGAGATCGCCGCCGCGGGCGAGGTCGCGATCGTCGAGGAGCACGACATCGTCTACCGCGAGGCGCCGCGCCCCGACGACCCGCCCCCCGCGAAGAAGAACGCGCCGGCGGATGCCGAGTGGAGGCGCGACGTCGTCCCGAGCGACGTGCTGCTGTTCCGCTACTCGGCCCTCACGTTCAACGGCCACCGGATCCACTACGACCGCCGCTACGTGACGACGGAGGAAGGCTACCCGGGGCTCGTCGTCCACGGGCCGCTGATCGCGACGCTGCTCGCCGACCTCGCGCGCGACCACGTCGCGCCGGCGGGGCTCGCCACGTTCTCGTTCCGCGCCGTCTCGCCGCTCTTCGACGTCGCTCCGTTCGCCGTGTGCGGACGGCGCGAGCCCGCCGGCGTTCGCCTGTGGGCGCAGGGTCCCGACGGCCGCCTCGCGATGGAGGCGAGCGCCACCTTGCGCTAGCCCGGCGACCGCGATGCCGACCGCCGCCGAATCGCACCAGGACCTGCGCGACGCGATCCGCGATCTCTGCGCGCAGTTTCCCCCCGATTACTTCCGAAAGGTCGACGAAGCGCGCGGCTATCCGGACGAGTTCGTCGCGGCGCTGACGAAAGCCGGCTGGCTCGCCGCGCTGATCCCGCAGGAATACGGCGGCTCCGGGCTCGGGCTCACCGAGGCGTCGATCATCATGGAGGAGATCAATCGCTGCGGCGGCAACTCGGGCGCCTGTCACGGGCAGATGTACAACATGGGCACGGTGCTCCGTCACGGCTCCGAGGCGCAGAAGCGCCGCTACCTGCCGAAGATCGCGAGCGGCGAGCTCAGGCTTCAGTCGATGGGCGTCACCGAGCCCACGACGGGCACCGACACGACGAAGATCCGCACGACGGCGGTGAAGAAGGGCGACCGTTACGTCGTCAACGGGCAGAAGGTGTGGATCTCGCGCGTCCTGCATTCCGACCTCATGATCCTGCTCGCGCGCACGACGCCGGTCGACCAGGTCAAGCGGCGCTCGGAGGGCATGTCGATCTTCGTCGTCGACCTCCGCGAGGCGGTCGGGCACGGGCTCGTCGTGAAGCCGATCGCGAACATGGTCAACCACGAGACCAACGAGCTCTTCTTCGACAACCTCGAAATCCCGGCCGAGAACCTGATCGGCGAGGAAGGCAAGGGCTTCAAGTACATCCTCGACGGGCTGAACGCGGAACGCACGCTGATCGCCGCCGAGTGCATCGGCGACGGCTACTGGTTCCTCGACAAGGTGACCGCGTACGCGAAGGAGCGCGTCGTGTTCGGCCGGCCGATCGGGCAGAACCAGGGCGTCGCGTTCCCGATCGCGCGCGCGTACGTCAACGTCGAGGCGGCGAACCTGATGCGCTACAGGGCCTGCGCGCTGTTCGACGCGCACGAGCCCTGCGGCGCGGAAGCGAACATGGCGAAGCTCCTCGCGGCCGA
>DASQBO010000239.1:0-7955 GCA_035635175.1 Casimicrobiaceae bacterium
CGGGACGCTCGTAGCGGAAGGGCGCCGCCTTCGCGAACCAGCCGATGTCGAGCGTGCGCAAGCGGCCGTCGAGGTGGCGCGGGTGCAGATAGAGGTAGCACGCCCCCGGCCCGCCGCGGAGGTACTTGTAGCTCCCGCCGACGGCGAAGTCGACGTCGAGCGCGGCGAGATCCACCGGGAACACGCCGAGCGAGTGATAAACGTCGAGGAGCAGGCGCGCGCCCGCGGCGTGCGCCGCCGCGACGATCGCCGCGAGCCCGGGCAGCACCTGCCCCGTCCGGAACAGCACCTGCGACACGACGACGAGATCGGCGCCCCCGGCGATCGCGGCGAGCACGTCCTCGGCCGCGAACGATGCGTCGGCGCGGGGCTCGACGAACGCGAGCGCGATCCGTCCGCGCCGCGCGTACTCGCGCAGGATGACGTCGAGCGAGTCGAATTCGCCGCGCGTCGCCACCACGCGCGGGACGCCGTCGTGCGCGTTCAGCACGGCGCGCAGTCCCTGGCCCGCGCTCGTCTTGGGCACGACGCAGTCGGGACGCGGCGCGCCCATGAGCGCCGCGAGCCGCGCGCGCCATGCGCCGATCTCGGCGTTCCACGCGTCCCACGCGTCGCCGAGCTGCGAGCCCCACAGGGCGAGACCCTCGCGCACGTCGTCGGCCGTCGCGTCGAGGGGACGCCCGAGCGAGTGATTGGCGAGGTAAACGCGGCCCGGCTGCGCAGAGAGCACGCGCGAGAACAGCGGCGCCACGTGCGCGCGCACGGCACCTTCGGTGAGCGGACCGTCGCCCAGCGCCCCGACCGCCGCCTCGATCGATCCGGACATCACCGTGCGCCGATCGCGGTGCGGACGTCGATCAGCTCGGGGAAGAACGTGTGGTCGAGCGCCTTGCGGAGAAAGGCGACGCCCGACGAGCCGCCCGTGCCGGTCTTGTGGCCGATCGTCCGCTCGACGGTCTTGAGGTGCCGGAAGCGCCAGAGCTGGAACGATTCCTCGACGTCGACGAGCTTTTCCGCCATCTCGTACGCGTCCCACCATCGCTCCGGGTCGTCGTAGATCGTCTTGAAGACGGCGACGAGCTCCGGATTGCGCACGTGCGGTTCCGACCAGTCGCGTTCGACGCACGACTCCGGCACCGGCAGGCCGCGTCGCGCGAGATGGCGCAGGTACTCGTCGTAGAGCGAAGGCGCCTCGAGGATCGCGATCAGCTCGGCGTGCGTGGCCGCGTCGTAGCGGAACACGTCGAGCATCCTCCGCTGCTTGTTGCCGAGGAGGAATTCGAGCGCCCGGTACTGCGCCGACTGGAAGCCCGACGAGCTGCCGAGCACCGGCCGGAACGCCTCGTATTCGGAGGGCGTCAGCGTCTCCAGCACCGCCCACTGCTCGAAGAGCTGCTTCTGGATCAGCTTCACGCGCGCCAGGATCTTGAAGCACGCGTCGAGCCGGTCCTGCCGGACGAACGCGACCGCCGCCTTGAGCTCGTGGATCGCGAGCTTCATCCAGAGCTCCGACGTCTGGTGCTGGATGATGAACATCATCTCGTCGTGCCGCGCCGGCGCGCCCGCGCTGCCCGACAGCGGCTGCTGCGCCGCGAGCAGCAGGTCGAGGCGCAGGTACCCCGCGTAGGTCAGGCGATTCGTCAGGTCGGTGACGATGCCGGGTTCGAGCTCGCGCGTGGTCATGGCGTCGCAATCGTCGCTGGTCCGAGTCGGCGATCGTAGCGCAAAAGCGCGGGAGCAGCCTCCTCGCTCTGCTACCATCCGGCGCAATGATCGGCAGGGGCCCCGTCCGCACGATCGCCGCGCTCGCACTCGCTTGCCTCGGCGCGGCGGCGTGCGGAGACGGCGGCGGCAGGGCGCGCACGCTCGCGCTGGCCGAATGCCGGCTGCCGCGCCTCGCGGTCGCCGCGCAGTGCGGGACGCTCGAGGTGCCCGAGAACCGCGACGCGCCGCAGGGACGAAAGATCACGCTGACCGTGGCCGTGCTGGCGGCGAACACGCTCTCGCCGCGTTCCGATCCGCTGTTCATGCTCGCGGGCGGGCCCGGTCAGGCCGCGACGTACCTCGGACCGTTCGCGGCGCGGATGGCCGACGTGCGCAAGGATCGCGACATCGTGCTCGTTGACCAGCGCGGCACCGGCCGCTCGTCCCCGCTCGCGTGCCGCGCGCTCAAGGAGGAAGAGACGTTCGGTGCCGCGTTCGACCTCGACGTCGTGCCCCGCGCGGCCGACTGCGCGCGGGAGCTGGCCGCGCTGGGCATCGACCCGGCGCAATACACGACTGCGGCCTGGGTCGAGGACCTCGACGCCGTGCGCGCCGCGCTCGGCTACGCGAAGATCAACCTCTGGGGCGGCTCGTACGGTACCCGCGTCGCGCTCGAATACCTGCGCCGGCACCCCGACGGCGTGCGAAGCGCAGTGCTCGACGGCGTCGCGCCGCCGTCGATGATCGTGAGCTTCGACGTCTGGACCGCGCGCGACCGCGCCGTCGACCGCGTCGTCGAGGGCTGCGCCGGCTCGCCGACGTGCCGGGCGGCGCATCCCGACCTTGCGGCGACGCTCGCGTCGATCCGCGCGCGGCTCGGCGCCGCGGGCCGCGACGTCGCCGTCACGGACCCGCGCACCGGCGCCGTGGAAACGCGGCGCGTCACGTTCGACCACGTGATCGCGGCGCTGCAGCCGCTCACCTACGCGCCCGAGCTCGCCGCGCTCATGCCCGAGATCATCGGAAGCGCGGCGTCGGGCGACTACGCGCCGCTCTTCACCGCGGCGCAGCTCGTGGCCGGCAACCTGGCCGAACAGATGAACCTCGCTCTCCACTACTCGGTCACGTGCGCCGAGGATGCGCCGCGGCTGTCGGTCGGCGGCGTCCGCGCCGCGCTCGAAGGCGTCCGCTCGGAGGCCCTCGTGCGACGTACGCTCGCGGTCTGCGACGTCTGGCCGCACGGCAAGGTCCCGCTCGACGCGACGACACCCGTCCGCAGCGACGTTCCGGTGCTGATCCTGTCCGGCGGGCTCGACCCGGTGACGCCGCCGGCGAACGGCGCGGAGGTCGCGCGGACGCTGCCGCACAGCCGCCACGTCGTCGCACGCGGCTTCGGTCACATCGTTTCGCCGCACGCGTGCGCGCCGCGGCTCGTTGCTTCGTTCCTCGACGATCCGACATTCGCGTCGCTGCCCGCGACGTGCGTCGAGCGCTTCGAGCGGAGCGACGCGCCGGCGCCGTGGCCCGACCGGCTGGGTGCGCGATGATCGCGATCGACGGCGTCGCTAAGTCGTTCGGGCCGCGCGGCGAGGTGAAGGCCGTCGCCGGCGTGACGTTCGCCGCCGCCGACGGCGAGATCACGGGGCTCCTCGGGCCGAACGGCGCGGGCAAGACGACGCTTCTCCGGGTGCTCGCGACGCTGATGCTGCCGGATTCGGGGGCCGCGACGATCGACGGCCGCGACGTGGTCGTCGAGCGCGTCGCCGTGCGCCGCCGTATCGGCGTCCTCTCCGACGCGCGCGGCCTCTATCCGCGGCTCACCGGCCGCGAGAACGTCCGCTATTTCGGCGCGCTGCACGGTCTCTCCGGCGCCGCGCTCGACCGGCGCGTCGACGAGCTCATGCACGTGCTCGGCCTCGCGGAAGTCGCCGACCGCCGCGCGCAGGGCTACTCGCAGGGCGAGCGGATGAAGGTCGCGATCGCGCGCGCGCTCGTCCACGACCCGAACACGCTGCTCCTGGACGAGCCGACCAACGGCCTCGACATCCTGTCGACGCGCGCGCTGCGCGAGCTGCTCCGGCGCCTACGCGCGGCGGGGAAGTGCCTGCTATTCAGCTCGCACGTGATGCAGGAGATCACGGCGCTCTGCGACCGCGTCGTGATCCTCGGGCACGGCAAGGTCGTGGCGAGCGGCACCGCAGCGGAGCTCGTCGCGCAGTCGGGAGCCGCGACGCTCGAGGACGCGTTCGTCGCCCTCCTCGGCACCGGCGAGGGCCTCGCGGCATGACCACGGGCGCCCTGGCGCGCGTCGCGACCGTGGCCGCCAAGGAAGTCGTCGACACGCTGCGCGACCGACGCACCGCGCTCGTCACGCTCATGCCGGCGCTGCTCGGACCGGCGTTCCTCGTGCTCATGCTGTACGTCGTCGCCGTGCAATCCGGAAAGTCGCGCGACCTCGTCCTGCCGGTGGCGGGTGCCGACCACGCGCCCGCGCTCGTCGCGTTCCTCGTCCGGCAACAGGCCGTGGTGAGGCCGGCGCCCCCCGACTTCGAGGCGCGCGTCCGCGACGGCGACCTTGACGTGGTCGTCGACGTCGACGCGAAGTTCGAAGCCGACGTCGCCCTCGGCAAGCCCGGCACCGTGCGCGTGGTCTACGACCGCTCGCGCGACCGCGCGCGGGCGTCGATCGAGCAGGCGGAAGCCCTGCTCCGCGCGTACAACCGCGAGTGGGGGCGCGCCCGGCTCGTGCTCCGCGGCGTGTCCCCTGACGTGGCCAATCCGCTCGACGTCGAGGTGCACGACCTCGCGACGGCGCAGAGCTCGGGTTCGCTCGTGCTGTTCCTCGTCGCCTATTACGGGCTCTTCGCGGCGCTGATGGGCGGGCTCGCGGCGGCGCTCGACGCGACGGCCGGCGAGCGCGAGCGCGCCTCGCTCGAGCCGCTCCTGACGACGCCGATCCGCCCGCTGGAGCTCGCAGCCGGCAAGTGGTCGGCGGTCGCCGCGCTCGACGGAGCGGTCGTCGCGCTCACGCTCATGGGCTTCTACCTCACGCTCCGCTTCGCGCCGCTGCCGACGATCGGCATCCCCTTCCTGTTCAGCGCGACGGAGCTCCTCCGCTTTCTCGTCGTGCTCGTTCCGCTCGTGCTGCTGATGCCCGCCGTGCTGCTCTACGTCGGCGCGCGCGGCCGCACGTTCAAGGAGGCGCAGGCGAATCTCTCGCTTCTGCTCACCCTGATCGCGATCGTTCCGTTCCTGCCCATGTTCCTGCAGCGGAAGGATCCGCCGTGGCTGCTCTGGATTCCGGTGTCCGGCCAGTATTCGCTCCTGTCCCGCGCGCTGCGCGGCGAGGCGCTGCCGCTCCTCGGGCTCGTGCAATCGTATGTCGTTCCCGTCGCGCTCGCGGCGCTCGCGCTCGTGCTGACCGCGCGGCTCCTGGCGCGGGAGTCGGCGCTCGCGGGAAAGTAGGCGTTCCCGCGACGGCGGGGCGGGGCTACGCGTGAATGAGACGGCCCCCCGCGAACGACCAGTTCTCCCACGTCGTCTCCTTGAAGACGACCATCACGTTCTCCATGTCGAAACCGGCGGCCGCGAGGCGGGACGAGAGGTCCTCGAGCAGCTTCCTCCTGACCTTGACGCTGCGTCCGACCGACCAGAGGATCTCCACCAGCACGAAGTCGTCGTTGCGCCGCGTCTTCACGTCGGGATACGACGGGTCGAACCGGAAGTCCTCCGGCCCGAGTTCGAGGACCCGCTGGAACAGGTCGGCGGCGGGCACGCCGGAAGCGACGAGCGCCGCGTGGACCGCATCGAGGACCGCGGTCTTGAACGCGGTCGCCTTCGGCTTGCGGACGGTGAGCGTGACGAGCGGCATGGCGTCTCCCGTAAGCGGACTCGTGTCTACGGCTGGAACATCCCGTTGAACTCGGCGTAAGGGACTGCGTCGCGCGCGAACTCGAACGTGCCCTTGTCCTTGATCTCGCGCGCGGCGCGGAGGAATGCGCCGTACGCCGCACGCGCGAGCGACGAGCCGAGGCTCACGCGCCTGACGCCGAGCTCCGCGAGCGCTTCGAGCGAGAACGACGGCCCGGAGAGACCCATGACGACGTTCACGGGCCTCGGCGCCACGGCTCGGACGACGGCCGCGATCTCCTCGCGCGTCTTCAAGCCCGGCGCGTAGAGGACATCCGCCCCGGCTTCGGCGAACGCGACCAGGCGCCGGATCGTGTCCGGCAGATCGGGGCGCCCGTGAAGCAGGTTCTCCGCCCTCGCCGTCAGCACGAACGGAAAGGGCAGCGAACGGGCGGCGCGCACCGCGGCGCGGACGCGCTCGACCGACCGTTCGAACGGATAGATCGGGTCATCGCGACGTCCGGTCGCGTCTTCGATCGACCCGCCGACGAGTCCCACGGCCGCGGCGCGCACGATCGTGTCGGCGCACGCCGCGGGGTCGTCGCCGAAGCCGTTCTCCAGATCCGCGGACACCGGCAGCGAAGTCGCCTCGACGATCGCGCGCGCGTTCGCGAGCGTCTCGTCGCGCGTGATCGCGCCTTCGCCGTCGGGCCGGCCGATCGAGTAGGCGAGCCCGGCGCTCGTGGTCGCCAGCGCTTCGAACCCCAGCGCGGCAAGCATCCTGGCCGAGCCCGCATCCCACGGATTGGGAATCGCGAACACGCCCGGCCTGGCGTGGAGCGACCTGAACTTCTCGGCACGTGCCGCCTGCGATTCCATCATGCCTGCTCCTCCGGGTCGGGTGTCCTCACCCGAGCTGCCGTATCACCGCGAGCGGCGGCTGCCGCGCGGTGCCGCGCGTGCCGAGCCACCCGGCGAAAGCCACGGCAGCGGCGCCCCCGACGCATCCGTAGATCCACACGAGCGGATTCCATTCGAACGGGATCTGGAACACGCGATCCGAGAGCACGTAGCCTACCGCGGTGGCGCCCGCCGCGGCGAGGAGCCCGGCGAGCGCGCCCAGCACCAGGAATTCCGCGACCTGCGCGGCGCGAAGCTGCGCCCACGACGCGCCGAGCGTGCGCAGGATCGCCGCGTCGAAGCGTCGCTCGTCCTGCGTCGCCGCGATCGCCGCCTGCAGCACGAGGAGGCCGCCGACGAGCGTGAACAGGAACACGAACTCGACCGCGCGCGCGACCTGCTCGATGATCGTCTGGATCTGCCGGAGGATCTCGCCGACGTCGATCACGAGGAGATTCGGGTACTGCTGGACCAGCGCCGAGAGCCAGGTGCCGTCCTCGGGCGCACGGACCGCGCCGAGGTAGGTCTGCGGCATCTGCTCGAGGACGCCGGGCGCGAACAGCGCGAAGAAATTCGGCCGGAAGCTGTCCCATTCGACCTTGCGCAGGCTCGTGATCTTTGCCGTGACGGTGGCGCCCGCGAGGTCCCACGTCAGTGCGTCGCCGAGCTTCAGGTGCAGCGATTCGGCGATGCCCTCCTCCATCGACAGTCCCGCTTCGGGCCCCGTCGCGCCGCCGAACCACGTGCCCGCCGTCACGCGGTTGGTCTTAGGCAGCTCGGCCGTCCACGAAAGGTTGAACTCGCGCTCGGCGAGGCGACGCGCGCGCGTGTCGAACTTCGCCGTGTCGAACGGCTCGCCGTTGACGGCCACGATGCGGCCGCGGACCATCGGGTAGAGCCGCGTGTCGGTCCCGGTCACGGCCTTCAATGCCGCGCGCACGCCCTCGACCTGGTCCGGCAGCACGTTGACGAGGAACTGGTTCGGCGCGTCGGGCGGCAGGCTCGCGCGCCAGTTCGTGAGCAGGTCGCCGCGCACGACGGTGAGGAGCAGGAGCGCCATCAGCCCGAGCGCGAGCGCGCCGACCTGCAGGCTCGACGCGAGCGGGCGACGCCGGAGGTTGGCGAGGCCGAAGCGCCAGGTGACGCCGCGCTGCGGCAGCCGCTTCAGGAACGCGATCAGCAGCCACGCGGACAACGCCGCCGCGGCGAGTAGCCCGCCGATGCCGGCGACGACGATGCTCCCGGTCTTCGCGTCCTGCGCCTGCCAGCCGATCAGCGCCGCGATGACCGCGGCGCCGAGCACGTAGGCGAGAAGCCCGCCCGGACGCGGGCGCGGCAGGTCCCGGCGCAGGACACGCAGCGGGGGCGCGCCCGCGAGCGCGGTCAGGGGCGGCAGCGCGAATCCGAGCAGCAGCAGGATGCCGGTGCCGAACGCGACCAGCGCGGGGGCGAGACCCGGCGCCGGCAGATCTCCCGAAGCGATCGAGGTCAGGAGCGAGGCC
>DASQBO010000240.1:0-8236 GCA_035635175.1 Casimicrobiaceae bacterium
GACGCCGGCCGCGCGATCGCGAGCGGAAGGCCGGGCACGCCACCGCCCGACCCGACGTCGAGCACGTGGTGCGTGATCATCTGCTCGGGATCGCGGATCGCCGTCAGGTTGTACGTGCGATTCCAGTTCGCGAGGAGCGCGAGGAACTCCGCGAGCTTGTGGCCCGCCTGCGCCGGCAGCGCGATGCCCGCCGCGGCGAGCGCCGCCAGCCCTTCGTCGAGGTCGATCGCGGCGATCATCCCGGGGGCGCTCACGCCCGGCGTCGCTCGGGCGCGGCCCGCGCGAGGCCGCGCTTGAGATGCACGAGGAGGAGCGAGATCGCGGCCGGCGTGATGCCCGAGATGCGCGCTGCCTGCCCGACGGTCTCGGGCCGATGCAACGCGAGCTTCTGCTGCACCTCGGTCGAGAAGCCGCGCACGGCGCGATAGTCGATGTCCGGGGGCAACCGCAGGTCCTCGAGCGCGCGGTGGCGCGCGATCTCGTCGCGTTGCCGGTCGATGTAGCCCGCGTACTTCGCCGCGATCTCGACCTGTTCGGCGACGACCGGATCGTCCACCGGCGCTCCGGCCCCCGGCAGCGTCATCAGCGCGGCGTAGGACACGCCGGGCCGGCGCAACAGGTCGGCGAGCGAGTGGTCGCGCTCGAGCGGCGCGCCGAGCACGCGCTCCTGCTCGTGCCGCGCGACGACGTTCGGGTTGACCGTCGTCGACTTGAGGCGCTCCTGCTCGCGCGCGATCGCGTCGCGCTTGCGCGCGAACGCGCTCCAGCGCGCGTCGTCGACGACGCCGAGCCGGCGCCCCGCCTCGGTGAGGCGAAGATCGGCGTTGTCCTCGCGCAGCGAGAGCCGGTACTCGGCGCGCGAGGTGAACATCCGATACGGTTCGGTCACGCCGCGCGTGATGAGGTCGTCCACGAGCACGCCGAGGTAGGCTTCGTCGCGGCGCGGGCACCAGC
Organism: Casimicrobiaceae bacterium; assembly: GCA_035635175.1. Lineage (GTDB taxonomy): Bacteria > Pseudomonadota > Gammaproteobacteria > Burkholderiales > Casimicrobiaceae > CAIWHR01. Next base: position 955 of record DASQBO010000240.1, read on the forward strand.
CCTCGTCGCCGCGAACGAACCGCCCCGCGTTGATGCCGGCGAGCAGCCCCTGCGCCGCCGCTTCCTCGTAGCCGGTGGTGCCGTTGATCTGCCCGGCGAAGAAGAGGCCGCGGATCGCCTTCGTCTCGAGCGTCGAGCGCAGCGCACGCGGGTCGAAGTAGTCGTACTCGATCGAGTAGCCGGGACGCAGCAGGTGCGCGTTCTCGCAGCCGCGCATCGAGCGGACGAGCGCCCACTGCACGTCGAACGGCAGCGACGTCGAGATGCCGTTCGGATAGATCTCGTGCGTCGAGAGTCCTTCGGGCTCGAGGAAGACCTGGTGGCTCGTGCGCTCGGCGAAGCGCACGACCTTGTCCTCGATCGACGGACAGTAGCGCGGGCCCACGCCCTTGATCACCCCGGTGAAGAGCGGCGAGCGGTCGAGGCCGCCGCGGATGATCTCGTGCGTACGCTCGTTCGTGTGCGTGATCCAGCAGGGGACCTGGCGCGGATGCATCGCGCGGTCTCCGAGGAAGCTCATCACGGGGGCCGGGTCGTCGCCGGGCTGCACCGCGAGGACCGAGAAGTCGATCGAGCGGCCGTCGAGGCGCGGCGGCGTGCCGGTCTTGAGCCGGCCGACGGGCAGCGCGAGCTCGCGCAGCCGCGCGCCCAGCGTCTTCGCCGGCGGATCACCCGCGCGTCCCGCCTCGTAGTGGTCGAGCCCGACGTGGATCAGGCCCGACAGGAACGTGCCGGTGGTGAGCACGACGGCGTCCGCCTCGAAGCGGATGCCGAGCTCGGTGACGACGCCAGTGACGCGCGCGTCGGCACCGTCGGCGTCGAGCGTCAGGTCGCCGACGCCCTGCTGGAACAGGGTCAGGTGCGGCGCGTTCTCGAGCCGCGAGCGGATCGCGTGCCGGTAGAGCACGCGGTCGGCCTGGGCCCGGGTCGCGCGAACGGCCGGTCCCTTGCTCGAGTTCAGGACCCGGAACTGGATCCCCGCCTCGTCCGTAGCGAGCGCCATCGCGCCGGCGAGCGCATCGACCTCCCTGACGAGGTGCCCCTTGCCGATCCCGCCGATCGACGGATTGCACGACATCTGGCCAAGCGTCTCGAGGTTGTGGGTCAGGAGCAGCGTCTCGCGACCCATGCGGGCGCACGCGAGCGCCGCCTCCGTGCCGGCGTGGCCACCGCCGACGACGATCACCTCAAAACGCTTATGAAATACCATGATTTTATTACAGTTTTCTCTACTGCTTCGCCGGCGCCAGCAAGGGCGCATGATACGCCAAGGAAGGGGTGCCCAGGAAGCCCACAAGCTCGCTGAAGGACCTCGGTTTCACGTGGAACCGCGCGGTGCCGGAACGGGCCGTTTCACGTGGAACTCGGCCCGCGGCGGCGCCGGCTACAATCCCCCGCCTCCGTCGCCCGGTCCTCCCTCATGACCCGAATTCTCTGCCTCGGCATGTCTGCTCTCGATGCCATCTACCGGGTGCCGGAAATTCCGACGCGGCCGACCAAGGTGCTGGCGACGCACTTCTCGGAATCGGGCGGCGGCATGGCCGCGAACGCGAGCGTCGCCGTCGCACGCCTGGGCGGCGAGACCCACTACTGGGGCCGGGTCGGTGACGACGTCCTGGGCACGCGGATTCTGGCGCAGCTCGCCGGCGAAGGCGTGGACGTCGCTCGCGTCAGGCGCGTCACCGGGCGCCTCTCTCCCTCCGCGGCGATCCTGGTCGCACCGGACGGCGAACGGCTGGTCTGCGCCTACAACGACCCCGCGCTCGACCCCGATCCCGCATGGCTGCCGTTGGCCGAGGTTCCCACGTTCGCGGCGGTCCTGGTCGACGTCCGCTGGCCGGAAGGCTCCGGGCCCGTGCTGGACGCCGCTCGCGCCGCCGGCAGGCCGGCCGTCCTCGACGCGGACGTCGGACCGCCCGCGGCCCTCCTCGACCTCGCACGGCGGGCCACCCACGCCATCTTTTCCGAGGCGGGTCTCGCGGCCGCGAGCGGCGACGACCGCCCCGGAGCCGCGCTCAAGCGCTTGGCGGACGGCGGCCGGAATCTCCTCGGCGTGACCCTCGGGCCGGACGGATTCCTGTGGCGCGAGGGCGCCGTCGAGTGCCGCCTTCCCGGATTCCGAGTGCGCGCGGTCGACACGCTGGCCGCCGGCGACGTCTGGCACGGCGCGTTCACGCTCGCGCTGGGCGAGGGGGCGGGCATCGAGGCGGCGGCGCGGTTCGCGCACGCGGCCGCGGCGATCAAGTGCACACGCCAAGGCGGCCGCGGCGGGGCGCCGACATTGGCCGAGGTGCAGGCATTTCTGGCCGGTTCGCCAGAAGTCAATAAATAGCGTTATTAATCATATAGTTATTATGCGCCGATGCGGCCACCCAGACGGCGGCGCTCGGCGGCCAGCGCGGGCGGTCCCTTCGCCCCGAGCTTCGCGAAGAGTTGGTCGTGCTCGGCCAACTCCCGCGACCACAGCGCCCGGTCGACCCGCATCACCTGCGCGAAGCGCTCGGGCGGGAACTCGAGGCCCGCCCAGTTGAGGTCGCCGTACGTCGGTTCGAGCCCGAGCGCCGTCTCGACCGCATGGCCACGCCCGTGGCAGCGGTCCACGATCCATTGCAGGACGCGCATGTTCTGCCCGAAACCGGGCCATGCGAAGCGGCCGGACTCGTCGGTGCGGAACCAGTTCACGGTGAAGATCTTCGGCGGCTGCGGCACCGATTCGCCCATCCGCAGCCAGTGCGCGAAGTAGTCGCCGACGTGATAGCCGCAGAAGGGCAGCATCGCGAAGGGGTCGCGCCGGACCTCGCCCACCTTGCCCGCCGCCGCCGCGGTGGTCTCCGATCCCATCGTCGCGGCCTTGTAGACCCCCTCTTCCCAGGACGCGGCCTCGACGACCAGCGGCACCGTGTCCGAGCGCCGTCCGCCGAACACGAAAGCACCGATCGGCACGCCGTCGGGGCTGTCCCAGTGCGGGTCGAGCGACGGGCACTGGATCGACGCGACGGTGAAGCGCGCGTTCGGATGCGCGGCCTTGCGGCCGCAACCGGGCGTCCAGTCGTTCCCCTGCCAGTCGCTGAGGTGCGCGGGCGGCGTCCTCGTCATGCCCTCCCACCAGACGTCGCCGTCGTCGGTCAGCGCGACGTTGGTGAAGATGACGTTCTCCTTCAGCATCTGCATCGCGTTGGGATTCGACTCGTCCGAGGTCCCCGGCGCCACGCCGAAGTAGCCGGCCTCCGGATTGATCGCGTAGAACTTCCCGTCGGCGTGCGGCTTGATCCACGCGATGTCGTCGCCGATGGTCGTCACGCGCCAGCCGGCGAAGCCTTCCGGCGGGATCATCATCGAGAAGTTGGTCTTCCCGCAGGCGCTCGGGAACGCCGCCGCGACGTAGGTCTTCTCGCCGGTCGGTGCGGTGACTCCGAGGATCAGCATGTGCTCGGCGAGCCAGCCGTGGTCGCGCCCCATGACCGAGGCGATGCGCAGCGCGAAGCACTTCTTGCCGAGCAGCGCGTTGCCGCCGTACCCCGAGCCGTAGCTCCAGATCTCGCGCGTCTCGGGAAAGTGCACGATGTATTTCTGATCGCGGTTGCACGGCCACGCCACGTCCCGCTGCCCCGGCGAAAGCGGCGCGCCGACCGAGTGTACGCATGGCACGAACGGCCCGTCCTCGCCCAGCACCGAGAAAACCCTGCGGCCCATCCGCGTCATGATCCGCATGCTGACCGCGACATAGGGACTGTCGGTGATCTCGACACCGACGTGCGAGATGTGGCTGCCGACCGGGCCCATCGAGAACGGCACCACGTACATCGTCCGGCCGCGCATCGCGCCGTCGAACAGGCCGGCGAGCGTCTCCCGCATCCTGGCCGGCGCCATCCAGTTGTTGGTCGGGCCCGCGTCCTCTTCGCGCTCGCTGCAGATGAACGTCCGGTCCTCGACGCGCGCGACGTCGGAGGGGTCGGAGCGTGCGAGGAAGCTGTTCGGCCGCTTCGCCGGGTTGAGCCGATGCAGCGTCCCCGCCTCCACCATCTCCGCGCAGAGCCGCTCGTACTCGTCCTCGCTGCCGTCGCACCAGACGATGCGCGCGGGCTTCGTCAGGAGCGCCACCTCCGCGACCCATGCGAGCAGGCGCGAGTGGCGGACGTAATCGGGGGCCGCGACGGCCTCGTTGAAGGTGGCGAGCGAAGAAGGAAGGTGCATGCGGAACCTGCGGAGAGAAAAGTGAGGCGCGTGCGTCGTGTCGGCAGCGTCACGTCAGCGGTCGATTTTACACCGCGCCCCGTGCGCGACCGACCGCTCGGCGCGCGCCGCGTCGCGGCCCGGAGGCCTTACCGGTTCGCCCGCGTCGCGACGACGAACACCCGCCGGAACGGAAACAGCGCGCCTCCGTCGGATCGCAGCGGGTACGCACGCGCGATCCGCTCGGCGTAGTCGGCGACGAACGCGCGCTGCTCGTCGGGCGCGAGCGCCTCGAGGAACGGCGTCAGGGCCGTCCCCTTGGTCCACGCGACGACCGGATGGTCGCCGTCGCTCCCGCGCGGCAGCACGTGCAGGTACTCGGTCGTCCATGCATCGATCGCTTCCGCCTGCGGCGCGAGCCACTCGAAGTATCGCGCGGCCGGGGCGACCGGGACCGGGCGCGCGCGCGCGCCCACCAGCGAGCGCCACCGCGCGCTCGTCGCGACCGCGTGCATTTCGACATGCGAAGGCGCGTCGAAGTTCGAAGGCATCTGCACGGCGAGCGTGCCCCCCGGCGCGACCGCGGAGAAGAGGCGCGGAAAGAGCGTCGCGTGATCGTCGAGCCAGTGCAGCGCGGCGTTGCTGTAGAGAAGGTCGGCGGCGGCCGGCGACGGCGCCGCCGCCCACGCTGCGAGCTCGGCTTCGCGCCATTCGATCGACGCCGGCGCCGACCCCGACGCGCGCGCCTTCGCGAGCATCGGCGCTGAGTTGTCGAGCCCGACGATGCGCGCCCGGGGCCAACGCTCCGCGAGGATTCGCGTGACGTTGCCCGCACCGCAGCCCAGGTCGACGACCGTGCGCGGCGCGGCGGCCCCGATGCGCGCCATGAGGTCGAGCGCGGGGCGCAGCCGCTCGCCCGCGTACTTGAGGTATTGCGCAGGATCCCAGGTCATCGGGCTTCTCCATTCCGGCGGCGGCGCTGGAATGCGCGCGCCCGCTCGAACAACGGCGCGGTCAGGAGCAGCAGGACGACGACGCGGGTGACGTGGAACGCCGTCACGAGCGGCACGCCGAGCTGCAGCCCCTTCGCCGTGATGCACATTTCGGCGATTCCGCCCGGCGCCATCCCCAGCACGACCGTCGCCGGGTGCAGGCCGGTGAATACGCCGAGCAGCACCGCGGCGCCCGTCGACAGCGCGATCGCCGCGAGCACGCTCGCGGTCACGGCGGCGACGAACCGGTGCGCGCCCGCGAGGAAGTCGGGCTCGAAGCGGGCGCCGAGCGCGCACCCGAGCAGGCACTGGCCCGCGTTCGACGCGACCGTCGGCATCGCCGAGAGGTCGATCGACAGCGCCGTCAGCGGAATCGCCACCGCGAGCGAGCCGAGCACGAACGCATTGGGAACGTCGAGGCGCTGGGCGAGCGCGCTGCCCCCGAGCGTCGCCGCCATCAGCAGCGCGAAGCCCGCCGCGTCGAACCGCGTCGTGCCGGGCACGTACGCGTCCGCCCCGTGGAGGCCGAGCGCAGCGAACGCGAACGGCACGACCAGCACGACGATCAGGATGCGCAGGCTCTGCGCCGCGGCGACCCGGTCGACGCGCGCGCCGAATCGTTCGCCGAGCACGCTCATCTCGGCCGCGCCGCCCGGGACGCTCGCGAAGATCCCCGTCGTGCGGTCGATCCGCGCGAGGCGCGCGAGCAGAACGCCGCCGGCGTAGCCGAGGCCGATCGCGAACACGGCGCCGACGGCGAGCAGCCACCACCAACCTGCCACCTCGCGTACGACGTGCGGCGTGAAGTAGAGCCCGAGCGAAGTCCCGATGATCCACTGCCCGGCCTGCCGCCCCCCCGGCGGCGCACCGACGCGCACGCCGGTCACGCGCAGGACCGCGAGCGTCACGAGCGGACCGAGCATCCAGGGGATCGGCGTGCGGAAGTAGCTGCACAGCGCGCCGGCCGCCGCGCCGAGCGCGAGCCCCGCGACCCCTTGCAGCCACTGCCGGCGGGCCCCGGCGCTCACTTGCCGATGCAGAAGCGCGAGAAGATCGCGCCCAGGAGGTCGTCGGCGGTGAATTCGCCGGTGATCGCGCCGAGCGCGCTCTGCGCGCCGCGGAGCTCCTCGGCGAAGAGCTCGAGCGGCGGCGACGCGGCCACGAGGTGGCTCGCCGCGGCGGCGAGCCTCGTCTCCGCGTCGCGGAGCGCGGCGAGATGCCGCTCGCGCGCGAGGAACGTGCCCTCCATGTCCTCGTGCGCGCCGGCCTGCTCCAGGATCTCGCGCTGCAGGAGATCGACGCCCGCGCCGGTCTTCGCCGAGAGAAAGACTTCGCGGCGCGAAGGCGCGCCCGCCGCCGGGGACGCTTCGACCGAGGGCGCCCGCCCGACGAGGTCGATCTTGTTGCGGACGATGATGCGCGGCAGCGTCGCCGGCAGCGCGGCCTGGATCGCCGCGTCGGCATCCTCGACCGGAGCGTCGCCGCGCGCGTCGACGATGACGAGCGCGAGGTCCGCCTGCCGGACCGCGGCCCACGTTCGCTCGATGCCGAGGGTCTCGATCGGGTCGTCGGTCGGCCGCAGGCCCGCGGTGTCGATCACGGTCAACGGGATGCCACGGAGCTCGATCGCGCGCTCGACCGTGTCGCGCGTCGTGCCCGGGATCGGAGTGACGATCGCGACCTCGTTGCCGGCGAGGCGATTCAGGAGGCTCGACTTGCCGACGTTCGGCGCCCCGACCAGCACGACCGTGAGCCCGTCCCGCAGGAGCGCGCCCTGCCGCGCGCGCGCAGCGAGCTGCGCGAGCCGGGCGCGCAGCGCCGCCAGCTTCCCGAGAGCGTCGGACGCGCGCAGGAAATCGATGTCCTCGTCGGGAAAATCGAGCGTGGCCTCGGTGAACGTCCGGAGCTCGATCAGCGCGTCGACGAGCGCGCGGACTTCCCGCGAGAACTCGCCGGCCAGGCTTCGCGCCGCGGCGCGCGCCGCCGCGAGGAGCCTCGCCGGCGAGTTCTCGCGCGAGGTCCGCGCGCTCGTCGACGCGGTGACCGAGCTGCGCGCGTTCACCGAGGCGACGCTCGACTTCCCCGACGAGGACATCGAGTTCCTGTGGGCCTCGGAC
>DASQBO010000241.1:0-6270 GCA_035635175.1 Casimicrobiaceae bacterium
GGATGGGGGAGCGATCATCGTCGGCGGCCGCGACGTTCTCGCCGTCGATCCTGTCGACCTGCGGCGCAGCATCGGCTACGTGATCCAGCAGGTCGGGCTGTTTCCGCACTGGTCGATCGCCGACAACATCGCGACCGTGCCGCGACTCCTCGGCTGGGAGGCGGGCAGGATCGACGCCCGCGTCGACGAGTTGCTGACGCTGGTCGGGATGAATCCGGCGCAATACCGCGACCGGTTTCCGCGCGAACTCTCGGGCGGACAGCGGCAGCGCGTCGGCGTGGCACGCGCGCTGGCGGCCGACCCGCCGGTGATGCTGATGGACGAGCCGTTCGGCGCCATCGACCCGATCACACGCGCGCGATTGCAGGCGGAGTTCCTGCGCATCCTTCAAGGGCTCGCCAAGACCATCGTCTTCGTCACTCACGACATCGACGAAGCGATCCGCCTCGCCGACCGCATCGCGATCCTGCGCGATGGCGCTCTGATCCAGTACGACACGCCCGAGGCGACCCTCTCCGCGCCCGCCGACGCGTTCGTCGAGGCATTCGTCGGCGCCGACCGCGCGCTCAAGCGCCTCGCGCTGATCCCGGTGCGCGCCGTGGTGGACGCGGCAGCGGCGGCCCCGGCGGCGGCGCCTCGCATCGACGCCGAAGCGAGCCTGCGCGACGCGCTGTCGCGGATGCTCGCTCTCGGCGTCGACGCGCTCGCTGTCGGCCGCGGCGAGGGCGGCGCGGCGTCCGGCGTCGTGACGCTCGCCGCCATCCGTGCCCGCACGCGCACCGCGCAGTGAGCGACCCGCGGCGGGTCTATAATCCGATCCTTCCCGGCACGACCCTGGAGACCCCTCATGCTCAAGCCTCTCGCCGCCGTCACGCTCGCCGCCGCGCTCGCGTCCGCTCCGGCGCTCGCACAGGACACCAAGGTCGCGATCGGCATGTCGGGCTGGACCGGCTTCGCGCCGCTCACGCTCGCAAAGGAGGCCGGGATCTTCAAGAAGAACGGCCTCGACGTGACGCTCAAGATGATCCCGCAGAAGGATCGGCACCTCGCGATCGCGTCTGGGGACGTCCAGTGTGCGGCGACGACGGTCGAGACCTGGATCGTCTGGAACGCGGGCGGCGTCGCGACGAAGCAGATCTTCCAGATGGACAAGAGCTACGGTGCCGACGGCATGGCGGTCCGGAACAGCATCGGCAAGATCGCCGATCTCAAGGGCAAGACGGTCGCCGCGTCGGCGCCCGGCACGGCGCCCTACTTCACGCTCGCGTGGTTCCTGAAGAAGAACGGCCTGTCGGTCAAGGACGTGACCGTCGTCAACCTCGAGCCGGCGGCGGCCGCGCAGGCGTTCGTCGCGGGCCAGAACGATGCGGCGATGACCTACGAACCCTACCTCTCCACGGTCCGGGACAACCCGCAGGCGGGCAAGATCATCGCGACGACGCTCGACTACCCGATGATCATGGACACGTTCGGCTGCACGCCGAAGTTCCTGGCCGACAATCCGAAGGCCGCGCAGGCGCTCGCGCAGAGCTACTTCGAGGCGGTCGAGATGATCCGCAAGGAGCCGGCGAAGAGCTACGAGATCATGGGCGCGCCGACCAAGCAGTCGGGCGAGCAGTTCGGCAAGTCGGCCGCGTACCTGCGCTGGCAGGACAAGGCGGCGAACCAGAAGTTCTTCGCCGGCGAGTTCCAGGCTTTCAACAAGGATGCGGCCGAGCTGCTGCTCGAGGCCGGCATCATCAGGCAGGTGCCCGATCTCGGCGCGCTCGCCGACACGCAGTACATCAAGTGACGCATTCGTCCAAGAGCGCGCGGCGCGGCCGCGGCGTGCTTGGCACCCAATGCGTCATCCCCGCGCAGGCGGGGATCCAGTGTCTTTCACCGTAACGGCGCCGGGTTCCCGCCCCCCGACCGAACCATTCGGGGGCAGGCTTCGCGGGAACGACGATCGATGACGCCGCTCCGTCCGATCTCGCGGCGGCGGCGCGCCGCGCTGGGTGTCGCCTTCTTCGTCGTGTTCTTCGCCGCCTGGGCCGCCGTCACGCTCGGCGGGTTCGTGCCGAAGACGTTCCTCGCCGATCCGCTGACGATGGTGGGCGAGGGCTGGAACCTGTTCGCCCGCTACGGCTTCGCGTGGGACGTCGGCATCACGATCTGGCGCGTCGTCGGGGGCTTCGTGCTGGCGGCGGTCGTCGCCGTGCCGCTCGGCGTCGCGATGGGTGCGTACAAGCCCATCGAGGCGTTCTTCGAGCCGTTCGTCTCCTTCGCGCGTTACCTGCCCGCCTCGGCGTTCATCCCGCTCCTGATCCTGTGGGCCGGCATCGGCGAGATGCAGAAGCTCCTCGTCATCTTCATCGGCTCGTTCTTCCAGATCGTGCTGATGGTCGCGGTGACCGTCGGCGCGACGCGGCGGGACCTCGTCGAGGCCGCCTACACGCTCGGCGCGGACGCGCGGGGGATCGTGCGGCGCGTGCTCCTGCCTTCTTCCGCGCCGGCGATCGCCGAGACGCTCCGGCTCGTTCTCGGCTGGGCGTGGACCTACGTGATCGTCGCCGAGCTGATCGGCGCGTCGTCGGGGATCGGCCACATGATCACGGACAGCCAGGCGCTGCTCAACACCGGCCAGATCATCTTCGGAATCATCGTGATCGGCGTGATCGGCCTCATCTCCGACTTCCTGTTCAAGTGGGGCAACGAGAAGATGTTTTCGTGGTCGCTGCACCGGTAGGCGCGGCGAAGCCGGGCCGGTCATGAGCAAGCTCGTCATCGACGGCGTCAGCCGCACGTTCCCGGGTGTGCGAGGCGGTGCGCCGACCGCGGCGCTCGCCCCCGTGTCGCTCACCGTGGCCGACAACGACTTCATCACGATCCTCGGGCCGTCAGGCTGCGGCAAGTCGACGCTCCTGCGCATCGTAGCCGGGCTCGACGTGCCGACGGAGGGACGCGTGCTGCTCGACGGCGCGCCGGTCTCCGGCCCGGGACCCGAGCGCGGGATGGTGTTCCAGAGCTACACGCTGTTTCCGTGGCTCACCGTGCGGCAGAACATCTGCTTCGGCTTGCGCGAGAAGGGGATGCCGCAGGCACGGCAGGACGAGATCGCCGCCCGCTACGTCGACCGGATGGGGCTCGGCGGCTTCGAGCACCACTACCCGAAGATGCTCTCCGGCGGAATGCAGCAGCGCACCGCGATCGCGCGCGCGCTCGCGAACGAACCCAAGATCCTGCTGCTCGACGAGCCGTTCGGCGCGCTCGACAACCAGACGCGGGCGCTGATGCAGGAGCTCCTGCTCGGGATCTGGGAGTCGGAAAGGAAGACCGTGCTCTTCGTGACGCACGACATCGAGGAGGCGATCTTCGTCGCCGGCCGCGTCGTCGTCATGTCGGCCCGCCCCGGCCGCGTCAAGTCGGAGATCGCGATCGACCTCGCGCACCCGCGCCTCTACACCGTCAAGACGACGCCCGCGTTCTCGGCGTTGAAGGCGCGGCTGACCGAGGAGATCCGCAGCGAGGCCCTCAAGGTCGCCGCCGAGAACGCCGCGCATGCGTAGACGCTCCGGCGGTGCGGCTGCGCTCGCGCTTGCGCTGGCCCTGGCCGGCTGCGTCACGGTGCCGGATGCGCAACGGCTGATCGTGTCGGGGGACGCGGGCAGCGTGAGCGTGCTCGAGCGTCCCTGCGGCGCCGGCGGAGCCAAGCCGCACCCGATCAGCGAGGCGGGCGCGCTCCACGATCCGCTGCGGCTCGCGAGCTGGAACCTCCACAAAGGATTCGACCGCGGCTGGCAGGCCGATCTCGCGTGGATCGCCACCGCGAGCGACATCGTGCTGCTGCAGGAAGCCTGGCTCGACGACGACTTGCGCGGGGTCCTCGGGGCCGCCGGGCTCTCGTGGCGAATCGCCGGCGGTTTCGTCCTCAACGGCCGCGACGCCGGCGTGCTCACCGCGGCGCGCGCGACGCCGCTCGCCTCGTGCACGCTGCAGGCGTGGGAGCCGCTGCTCGGCGTACCGAAGGCCGCACTGATCACGCGCTTTCGCGTCGACGGTCACGCCGCGACGCTCGCGGTGGCGAACCTGCACGCGATCAACTTCACGCTGTCGGCAGACGGCGCGTACCGCGAGCAGCTCGACGCCGTGCGGGCCGAGCTCGCGACGCACGACGGCGCCATTGTCTTCGCTGGCGACTTCAACACCTGGAGCGACGACCGGCTCGCCGCGGTGGAGGCCGTCGCCCGCGATCTCGGTCTCGCCGCCGTCGCTCTCCGCCCCGATGCCCGCGCGCGCTTCGTCGAGCGCGCCGTCGATTACATCTTCGTGCGCGGGCTCGAGGTGATCGACGCGCAGGCCGTCGCCGTCGCGTCGTCGGACCACAACCCCGTGCTCGCGACGCTGCGCGTGCGCTGAGACCGCAGCGGCGCAGCGGCGGGTCGGCGAGCTGCCGCTAGTACCTTCCGCCACCCTGCTGCCAGCGCCACGCGTCGGCGCAGATGGCGTCGAGGCCGCGGGTCGCGCCCCAGCCGAGCAGCTTCCGGGCGCGCGAAGGGTCGGCATAGCAGCTCGCGACGTCGCCCGCGCGCCGCGGGGCGAGCGTCCGGGTGATCCGCCGGCCGCACGCCGTTTCGAATGCCGCCACCACGTCGAGCACCGAGCGGCCCTGCCCGAGACCCAGGTTCAGCGTCGCGACGCCGGGAGTGCGCGCAAGGTGGCGCAAGGCGGCCACGTGCCCCGCGGCCAGGTCCTGCACGTGCAGATAGTCGCGCACGCCGGTGCCGTCCGGCGTCGGCCAGTCGGTCCCGTAGATCGAGAGGTCGGAGAACTCGCCGGCCGCGATCCGGCAGAGGAGCGGCACCAGGTTGTTGGGACGGCCGCTCGGCGCCTCGCCGATCAACCCGGAGGGATGCGCGCCCGCGGGGTTGAAGTAGCGGAGGATCGCGATCCGCCAGTTGCCGTTCGCGCGCGCGAGGTCGCGCAGGAAGTCCTCGACGACGCGCTTGGTGCGGCCGTAGACGCTCCGCGGCGCGAGCGGGGCATCCTCGGTGACCGGCAGCGCTTCGGGCTGGCCGTAAACGGTTGCGGAGGAGCTGTACACGAGCGTCGCGACACCCGCCTCCCCCATGACTTCCGTCAGCGCGAGCGCGCCGCCCACGTTCACGTCGTAGTAGGTGAGCGGGCGGACCTCGGCTTCCGCGACGGCCTTGAGCCCGGCGCAATGGACGACGCCGGTGATCGGCCGGTCGTGGAAGAGTCGCCGGAGCGCCGCGATGTCGCGGATGTCGGCCTCGACGCAGGGCACCTCGGCGCCCGCGAGCTTGGCAAGGCGCGGCAGCACCGAGCGCGAGCTGTTCGCAAAGTTGTCGAGGATCACGGGCGCGTAGCCCGCCGCCGCAAGCTCCACGACGACGTGCGAGCCGACGTAGCCCGCGCCCCCGGTGACGAGAATCGTTTCTTGCATGGGCGACCCGATGCTACCCTACCCGCTGTGGGGGCGGAAAGGCAGCGCCGCCCATGAAAAAGGCCGGGCGGACCCGGCCTTTCGAGGCTGCCTGCGGCGACGCCTCAGGCGGCGGTCTTCTCGCCTTCCGGCGCCTCGGCCGGTTGCGGCCGGTCGACCAGCTCGACCAGCGCCATCGGAGCCTTGTCCCCGACGCGGAAGCCGAACTTGAGGATGCGGAGGTAGCCGCCCGGACGCGCCTTGTAGCGCGGCCCGAGCTCGTCGAAGAGCTTCACCACGACGTCGCGGTCGCGCAGCCGGTCGAACGCGAGCCGCCGGTTCGCGACCGTCGGCGTCTTGCCGAGCGTGATCAGCGGCTCCGCGACGCGGCGCAGCTCCTTGGCTTTCGGCAGCGTGGTCCGGATCACCTCGTGCGTGAGCAGCGAGTTCGTCATGTTGCGCAGCATCGCGAGGCGATGGCTGCTCGTGCGGTTCAGCTTCCGGAGGCCGTGTCGGTGGCGCATGATGTTTGTTCCTTCGGTCCTTCCCGCGCGCGTTACGGGCGGTCGAGCCCGGCCGGCGGCCAGTTCTCGAGCTTCATCCCGAGCGAGAGCCCGCGCGAGGCGAGCACTTCCTTGATCTCGTTGAGCGACTTGCGGCCGAGATTCGGCGTCTTCAGGAGCTCGGTCTCGGTGCGCTGGATGAGGTCGCCGATGTAATAGATGTTCTCGGCCTTGAGGCAGTTGGCCGAGCGGACGGTGAGCTCGAGGTCGTCGACCGGCCGCAGGAGCACCGGGTCGACCTGCGGCGAGCTGCGCTCGGCCGCCGCCACTTCGGTTCCCTGC
>DASQBO010000242.1:0-6408 GCA_035635175.1 Casimicrobiaceae bacterium
GCGCTCGGCGGCGGTGCGGATCTTCTGCGCTGCGGCCTGCGTTGCCGGGGTGCCCTGCTCCTCGAGCAGCACGGCGCGCGCGACCACGACCGACAGCGGATTGTTGAGCTCGTGCGCGACGCCCGCGAGGAGCGAGCCGAGCGCTGCGAGCTTCTCGCGCTGGTAGAGCGCTTCGCGCTGGCGCGCGAGCTCCTCGGCCGCGCGCTTCTTCTCGTCGATGTCCCGCGCGAGCGCGAGGATCCGGTCGTGGCCGCCGATCGTCGCGCGCTTCACGAACACCTCGTGCCAGCGCACCGTGCCGTTCTTGTGCCGGCCGGGCCACTCGATCCGGAGCTGCTCGCCCGCGTAGGCGCGCGCGATCAGCTCCCTCGCCTTCTCCTGCGTGTAGGGGTGCACTCCCGTTCCGAGCGCGCCGATCTCGATCTGCCGGAACTCCTCGCGCGTGTACCCGAACGTCGCGCACGCCTTCGGGTTGACGTCGAGGATGGCGCCGGTGATCGGGTCGTGGACGAAGATCGAGTCCTCGGTGGCGTCGAAGATCGCGCGGTAGCTCGCCTCCGAGGCGCGCAGCGCCTCGGCAGCGCGCTTGCGCTCGTTGATGTCGTTCGCGATGTCGAGCGCCATCGCGTCGAACGAGCGGCCGAGCCGGCCGAGCTCGTCCGTCCCGTGGAGCTCGCTCCTGGCCCAGAGATTGCCCGCGGCGAGCTGCTCCGCCGCGTGGACGAGGCGCGCGGTCCGGCGCGTCAGCAGGAAATGGAAGCAGAGCCACATCGCGAGCGCGAGCGCCGTCACCCACCCGGCCCAGTAGATCGACTGCCGGATCACCTGCGCGCGCGCCTCGGCCTTGTAGCGCCGGAGGTCGTAGGCGAGGAAGACGTTGCCGGTGCGCGTCGGCCGCAATTCGGCGCGGCCGCTTCCGACGAGCACGTCGGCGCGACCCAGCAGCTCGTCGCCGGTCGAGACGATGGTGATGCCGGCGTGGGTGGTCTTGGGAACCGATGGATCGGGCGCGAGCTGCGGAAACACTTCGGCGATCGGGCGGTCGAGCGACGCCCGTCGCGTCGACGCGATCACGTCGTCGCGGTCGTCCGTCAGCACCGCGAGCAGCACGTCGTGGTTGTGCGCGAGCACCGCGATCTCGTGCTGCGCCGCGGTCACGTCGCCTTTGAGCAGCATGTACTCGAGGGTGCTCTGCAGGCGCGACATCTCCTGCACGAGCCGCTTGCGGCCGTCGTCCTCGGCCTCGCGCTCCGCCTTCGGCACGTGATACAGCAGGTTCACCGCGCTCAGCGTCGCCGCGAAGACGAGGAGGATGAGCGGCACCGTCACCTTGAGCGATGCCGGGACGCGAACGCCCATCACGGGCTCATTTCGGGAGATCCGTGAGCGGACCCGGCGCGAGGACGCTTTCGATCGGCACCTCGGACTTCAGGAGCTTCGCGTCGACCATCAGCGACATGAGGCGCCGGCCCGTGACAGCCAGCTCGGGCGAGGGACCCCCGAGCATCTTCAGATTCTC
This sequence comes from Casimicrobiaceae bacterium, assembly GCA_035635175.1. Taxonomy (GTDB): domain Bacteria; phylum Pseudomonadota; class Gammaproteobacteria; order Burkholderiales; family Casimicrobiaceae; genus CAIWHR01. Next base: position 1,520 of record DASQBO010000242.1, read on the forward strand.
GTCGCGCGTCGGAATGTGCAGGCCCCCGAGCGCCTCGAGGAACTGCTCGCCGGAGGTCTGCTGGCGGATGCCCATTCGGCGCGCGGCGTCCCTCGGATCGCTCTTCATGTAATCGAGCGCGCCGAACCAGCCGGTCAGGAGCGCGCGGACCGCGTTCGGCTGCTTCTCGATGACGCTCGCGCGCACGGCGAGGAGATCGACGATCTCGCCGGGAATCTGCGTGCTGTCGAAGAGCGTCCTGCCTCCGGCCTTCAGGAACTGCGCGCGATACGGATCGAACGTGACGGCGGCGTCGACCTGGCCCTTCTCGAAGGCGCCCGGCTGCTCGTTCGACTCGAGGTGCACGACGGTGACGTCGCTCGCCTGCATGCCGTTGACCGCGAGCGCGCGGCTCAGCACGAACGCGCCGAGCGCGCTGCTTTCGACGGCGACCGACTTGCCCTTGAGGTCCTTCATGGTGCGCATGCCGCGGCGACCGACCACGACGTCGGCGCCGTGCGAGACGTCGACGACCAGCACGATCCGCGGCTGGAAGCCGTCCACGGCGAGTCCGAACAGCTCGTCGAGGCTGATCACCATGCCGTCGATCGCCTGGTTGCGAAAGGCGCGCAACACCTCGCTCGCCGACGGGTACTCGACCAGTTGCACGGCTGCGGGATCGAGCTTGCCGAGCTCGCGCGCGAGGTACAGCGGCTCGCTGCCGATCCACACGTTGGTGCCGATGCGGAGCGGGCTCACGGGCTCGCGCATGCAGCCCGCGAGCGCGAGCAGCGTCCCCGCGACGAGCACGAAACCAAGGAGCCGCCGCCAAGCCATCACGCGTCGCCCTCGCCGCCGTCGGGGACGAACAGGTAGCCCTCGTTGCGCACGGTCCGGATGAACCGCGGGTGCTCAGGGTCGGGCTCGACCTTCTTGCGCAGCCGCATGACGCGGAGGTCCACGCTGCGGTCGAACGGATCCCAGTCGCGGGGCCGGTCGAGGTTCAGGATCCGCTCGCGCGAGAGCGCCTGGTTGGGATGCTCGGCGAGCGCCTTCAGCAGGTCGAATTCGAGCGACGACATCGGCACGTCCGCGCCGCTTTCGTCGGTGAGCCGGTGCGCGGCGAGATCGAGAACGCACCGTCCGATCCGCACCCGCTCGTTTCCGATCTCGGCGCGGCTCGCCCGGGAGGTTCGCCGGAGCACGCTCTTGACGCGCGCCGCGAGCTCGCGCGGATCGAACGGCTTCGGAACGTAGTCGTCGGCGCCCATCTCGAGGCCCACGATGCGGTCGACGATCGTCGACGCCGACGTCAGCATGATGATTGCGATCTTCGCGTAGCGCTCTCGCAGGTGGCGCGCGAGGCTCAGGCCGTCCTCGCCCGGCATGTGGATGTCGACGAGCACGAGGTCGACGGGCTGCCGCGCGGCGGCGTCGCGCGCCGCCGCGGCGCTTTCCGCGCCAATGGCGGTGTAGCCCTGGCCCGCGAGATACTCCTCGAGCACCTCGCGCACGCCCGGCTCGTCGTCGACGATCAGGATCGTCGCCTTCGCGCCCGTCGCCGCCATCCCCCTCCTCCCGCCCGCGCGCGGCTGCGCGCGGATCGCCCTCGCGGCAAGAGGGGAGATCGTACCGCCGCTGGCGCCCGCCGTGGAAGGAGACTCCTCGCCAGCCAGCTCCGAGAAACCACGATCCGAATGTGCCATTGCCCTTCCCTCGCAAGTTCTGGGGAGTGCCCGGTGCCGCAGCATAAGTCGGATCGCCGAGCGATTCGAGGCGCGAACGGCCGATCGTTACAAATGAAACAAAACGGCCGCCTTTCCGAAGTCCTCTCGCCGCACCTCCTCCATAGAGTTCGTTGCATCAATCGCTCGAGGAGATTCGCGTGCATCGCAATTCGGACAACGAAGTCTCGATCGCCTCCCGCTCCTTCCCCCCGCTCGGCGCCGACGGCGCCGTCATGAAGTCCAGCCTCTGGCTGTACCTCGGATTCATCGGGGCGGCGGCGTTCGGCGGCGGACTCATCCAGCTCTTCGACCTACACACGAACGGCGCGCTGGCGCTCGCCATCGCCATCTTCGGGGCGTCGCTCGCAGCGGCCAGCTGGCTCATCGGATGGAGGGTCGCGCGGGCGTCGCTCGGCGAGGCCCCTGCCGAGCGGAGCGCGGTCGCCGAGAATTGCGCCGAGCTCGCCGCGTGGCCCGGGGTGGCCGCGCTTCCGGAACCCCGGCGGCGCTAGCGCCGGCGATCCCTCGCGCGATGATGCCGGCGGCGGACTTGCGGTTCGTGGTCGAGCGCCTGGGCGAGAGCGCGCGAGCTCTGCTCGCACGGCATTTCCTCGCGCTGCCGCTGCAGGATCGCTACCTGCGGTTCGCGACGCCGGTGTCGTCGCCGCGCATCGCCGCCTACGTCGACGGCATCGACTTCGGGCGCGACGCCGTGCTGGCGGTTCGCGTCGCGGCGGCCTCCGAGCTGGCAGGCGTCGTGCACGCGGCATTCGACGGCGACGAGGCGGAGCTCGGCATCTCGGTGCTGCCCGCGCACAGGAACGGGGGCATCGGCCGCGCGCTGCTCGAAGGCGCAGTCGCGCAGGCGGCACACCGCGGGATGCGGCGCCTGTGGATGCACTTCCTGCCGCACAACGCGCCGATCGCGCGGCTCGCGCGGAAGCTCGGCATGCGGATCGCAAGCTACGGCCTGCTCGCCTCCGCGCAGCTCGAGCTGGGAGCGGCCGTTACAAAGGAAACGATTTCGTCGGGCCGTTGAAATCGGCGCGCCACACCCGCTCGCTAGAGTGGGAAGCATGGACACCGACGCGCAACACACGATGACGCGGGCGCCGACGGCGACCGGGAATTCGCCCGCCGTCGACGGCGGGATGACGCCGATCGAACACCCCGCGGCCCCGACCGAAACGCATTGGAGCCGGATCCTCCATTACGACCTGTTCGCCCCCGCTCGGCGCGGAAGCCGGGGCGGAGCCGACGATGCCGCGAACGACGAATGAACGGACCCTCATGAAGACGACGACCGAATTCCAGGACCGCTTCGAGTTTCCCGAGCCGCCGGACCGCGTGCTGCCTGCGAGTCGCGAGCAGGCGGTCGTGTTCGACCGGCGCGCTCCCGCCGCCAACGACGCCGACGGCGCGAGCTCAGACGCCGCGATCGAGGCGATCGTGCGCACGAAGCCCGGCGCGCACGAGCTGCACCGGGCCGCGCTTGCATGGCGGTCGTACACGCTCGGCGAGATCCTCGCGGCGATGGCGACGGCGACGGCCGATCTCGTCCGCGAGATTCGCGCGCGCAGCGCGAGGCGCCGCGAGGCGCGCGCCGTTCGCGCCGCGCTGGCCGAGCTCGACGACCGGGCGCTCCGCGACCTCGGCCTCGATCGCAGCGAGATCGGATCCGTCGCCGCCGAGGTGACCGGGGCGGCCGAGCGGACCCGGCGGCTCGCCGTGCTGACGTGGAGCGGCTTCCCGCAGTGACGGCTACGGGTCCTGCGGAAGGCTGCGCCTGACGCGGGCGTCCGCCGGTCGCCGGCCGAGGACCATCGCCCGCCGCAAGCATCCCCCCGCAAGTCAAGAACAAAACGGGCCGGCGGATCGCTCCGCCGGCCCTTGATACGAACGGCTCGAACCGGTGATCAGGCCGCGTCGGCCGAGATCTCCGTCGTGGGCGGGGTCGTCCCTTCCACCGGGGGCTGCTCTTCTCCCGGCGCCAGGAATCCGACTTCCGGCCCCAGCAGCTTCTGCTTCTTCCGCGCGTTGTGATACGCGAGCCCCGTGCCCGCCGGGATCAGCCGGCCGACGATCACGTTCTCCTTCAGCCCGCGCAGGTCGTCCTTCTTGCCCATGATCGCGGCCTCGGTCAGCACCCGCGTGGTCTCCTGGAACGACGCCGCCGAGATGAACGAGTCGGTGGAGAGCGACGCCTTGGTGATCCCGAGCAGCATGTGCTCGTAGGTCGCCCCGCGCTTGCCTTCCTCCTTCGTCACCTTGTCGTTCTCGTCCAGGAGGTCCGAGCGCTCGACCTGCTCGCCCGGGATGAAGCGCGAGTCGCCCGGATCCTGCACCTGCACGCGGCGCAGCATCTGCCGCACGATCACCTCGATGTGCTTGTCGTTGATCTTGACGCCCTGCAGCCGGTAGACGTCCTGCACCTCGTCGGTGATGTAGCGCGCGAGCGCCTCCACGCCGAGGAGCCGCAGGATGTCGTGCGGGTCCGCCGGGCCGTCGACGATCGACTCGCCCTTGTTCACCACCTGCCCGTCGTGCGCGGTGACGTGCTTGTCCTTCGGGATCAGGTACTCGTGCGCGACGCCGTCGAGATCGGTGATCACGAGGCGCTGCTTGCCCTTCGTGTCCTTGCCGAACGACACCGTGCCCGTCACCTCGGCGAGCGTCCCCGCGTCCTTCGGCGCGCGCGCCTCGAACAGCTCGGCCACCCGCGGCAGGCCGCCCGTGATGTCGCGCGTCTTGGACGTCTCCTGCGGGATCCGCGCGAGCACCTCGCCCACGCCGACCTGCTGGCCGTCCTTCACCGTGATGATCGAGCCCAGCTGGAACGTGATGTTGACCGGCAGGTCGGAGCCCGGCAGCTTGATCTCCTCGCCGTTGTCGTCGAGGAGCTTCACCTGCGGCCGCACCCCGCGCGCGGCGGTGCCCACGCGCCGCTTCGGGTCGATGACGACGAGCGTCGAGAGGCCGGTCACTTCGTCGACCTGCTTCGCCACCGTCACCCCTTCCTCGACGTTCTCGAACTTCACGCGACCGGGGTACTCGGTCACGATCGGACGGGAGGTCGCGTCCCACGTCGCCAGCACCTTGCCGGCCTTGACCTGGTCGCCCTCCTTGGCCTGCAGCGTCGCGCCGTACGGCACCTTGTGGCGCTCGCGCTCGCGGCCGTTCTCG
>DASQBO010000243.1:0-11457 GCA_035635175.1 Casimicrobiaceae bacterium
GGTGGCGATGATGTGGACGACGACGGGCAACCTCACGAACGTCCGCACCAACGCGAAGTTCGACTTCGGCGTCGCGATGCTGCCGGCGGGCAAGCAGCGCGGGAGCCCGACCGGGGGCGGCAACTTCTATCTGTTCAAGAAAGCGACGCCGGCGCAGCGCGACGCGGCACTCAAGTTCGTGAAGTGGGTCACTACGCCGGAACGAGCCGCGCAATGGGGCATCGACACCGGCTACGTCGCCGTGCGCGCCGACGCGTGGGAGACGCCGGCGATGAAGCAGTACGTCGCCGGATTCCCCGCGGCCGCCGTCGCCCGCGACCAGCTGCCTTACGCGAAAGCCGAACTCTCGACGCACGACAACCAGCGCGTGACGAAGGCGCTGAACGACGGCCTGCAGGCCGCGCTCACCGGCACGAAGACACCGGAGCAGGCGATGAAGGACGCGCAGCGCGAGGCCGAGCGGCTGCTTCGGTCGTACAAATAAGCGGGGAGAAGGAAAGGTGCGCGAACACCGATGACGCGCAGGGCGCAATGGCTCTACGGCTGGCTGCTGCTCCTGCCGGCGATGGCGCTGCTCGCGCTGTTCACGCACTACCCCGCGGTGGCGACCGCATGGCACAGCCTGTTCTCGACGCCGAAGGCCGCGCGCCCCGCACAGTTCGTCGGGATCGACAACTACCGGCAGCTCGTCGACGACCCGGTCTTCTGGCAGTCGCTCGCGAACAACGTCTGGTACGCGCTCGGCACGATCCCGGTGTCGATCGCGCTCGCGCTCGTGATGGCGGTCTGGGTCAACGGCAAGGTCCCGGGGCGAGGGTTCCTGCGCCTCGCCTATTTCACGCCGACGGTGCTGCCGATGATCGCCGTCGCCAACATCTGGCTCTTCTTCTACACGCCCGAGTACGGGTTGCTGGAGCAGGTGCTCGGGTTCTTCGGCGCGCCGTCGCACAACTGGCTCGGCAGCAAGAGCACGGCGCTCGCCGCGCTGATGGTCGTGACCGTCTGGAAGGAAGCCGGCTTCTTCATGATCTTCTACCTCGCGGCGCTGCAATCGATCTCGCCGAGCCTCGCCGAGGCGGCGGCGATCGAAGGGGCGTCGCGCTGGCACTTCTTCCGCCGCGTGACGTTCCCGCTGTTGATGCCGACGACGCTGTTCGTGCTCGTCAACGCGGTGATTAACGCGTTCCGGATGGTCGACCACGTCGTCGTGATGACGCGCGGCGGGCCGGACAATGCGACGGAGCTGCTCCTCTTCTACATCTACGAGATCGGGTTCCGGTTCTGGGACTCCGCGTACGCGGCGGCGCTGACGATGGTGCTGCTGAGCGTCCTCGGCCTCCTCGCGCTCGCGCAGTTCGGCTTCCTCGAGCGGCGCGTCCACTACCGATGAGCGCGCCGGGCCGCCCCAAGCGCGAATTGCTCCGGCCTCCACACGGTCGCGGCGCAACGATGCATCCCGGGGTCGGCCGTCGCCCGCGCGTGCAGACGCGCCCTTCGGGCCTTGGCTGCGCCCTGCGTGCGCGGGCGTCTCTCGGGGGGACGGCGCGCGGCGCCAAGGGGGCACACCAGTGACGCACGTCTACGATTCCCGCGGCGCTGCGCGCGGTTTGGAGACGGCCGGCGCGTGGCTCCTGGGCGCGCTCTGGGTGCTGCCGCTTCTCTACGCGTTCTGGACCGCGTTCCATCCGGGCGAGTTCTCGACGCGCTTCGTGCTGTCGGCGCCGCTCACGCTCGACAACTTCGTCCGCGCCTGGCAGGCGGCGCCCTTCGCGCGCTACTTCGTCAACACCGTCCTGCTCGTGACGATGGTCCTCGCCGCGCAGCTCGTGCTCGTGACGCTCGCGGCGTACGCGTTCGCGCGCTTCGAGTTCCCCGGCCGCGGCGTGCTGTTCGCGCTCGTCCTCGTGCAGCTCATGATCATGCCGGACGTGCTCATCGTCGAGAACTACCGGACGATGGCCGCGCTCGGCATCAAGGACACGATCCTCGCGATCGGACTGCCGTACATGGCCAGCGCGTTCGGAATCTTCCTCCTGCGGCAGACGTTCAAGACCGTCCCGCGCGAGCTCGACGAGGCGGCGCGGGTCGAGGGCTGCGGGCCGCTTGCCGTGCTCTGGAAGGTCTACGTGCCGCTCGCGCGGCCCGTCTACCTCGCCTACGCGCTCGTCAGCGTGAGCTACCACTGGAACAACTTCCTCTGGCCGCTGATCGTCACCAACTCGGTCGAGTCGCGGCCGGTGACGGTCGGGCTGCAGGTGTTCTCCGCAACCGACCAGGGCATCGACTGGTCGGTGATCACCGCGGCGACGCTGCTCACGACGGCGCCGCTCCTGATCGCGTTCCTGCTCTTCCAGCGCCAATTCGTCCAATCGTTCATGCGGGCCGGCATTCGATGAAGATCGTCACGTGGAATACCCAGTGGTGCTGCGGGATCGACGGCCGCGTCGATCCGGCGCGCATCGTCTCCGAGGCGAAGCGCCTCGCCGACTTCGACGTCCTGTGCCTGCAGGAGATCGCGTCGAACTTCCCCGACCCGCGGCTCGCGGGCAGCGCCGGCGAGGACCAGTTCGCCGCGATCGCGGCGCTGCTGCCGGGGTACGTGACGATCCCCGGCGCCGCCGTCGACCACCCGGGCGACAACGGAAGGCGCCGCTACTTCGGCAACCTGATCGCGTCGCGCCTGCCCGTACGGCAGGTGTTCCGCCACCTGCTGCCGTTCCCGGTCGACCCGGGCGTCAACGGGATGCCGCGCATCGCGGTGGAAGCGGCCGTCGTCGCGCCGTTCGGCGAGGTGCGCGTGATCACGACGCACCTCGAGTGGTACTCGAAGCTGCAGCGCACCGCGCAGGTTGAGGCGCTCCGCGCGATCTACGCGGCAGGCCGCGCGCACGCGGAACACGGGTCCGTCACCGACACGTCCGGCGGGCCGTTTCACACCTACCTGCGGCCTGCGGCCACCGTCATCACGGGCGATTTCAACCTCGAGCCCGTCGACCCGCTGCACGCGCGGATGAAGGCGCCGTTCGACGACGGCACGACGCCGCTCGTCGACGCGTGGGAGCACCTCAACCCCGGCGTCCCGCACCCGTCGACGTTCTGCATTCACATGAAGATGGAGCCGGGCGGCCCCGAGCTCCACTGCGATTTCTACTTCGTGAGCGCGGACCTCAGGTCCCGACTTCGCTCGATCCGGATCGATCAGGCCACGCAGGCGTCCGACCACCAGCCGGTGATCCTCGAGTTGGCGTGACTCGCCGGGCCGCGGATCGCCGTAGTCGTACCCGCGAAGGCGGGAACCCGGGGACGTTTCAACGGCGGCGAGCGGCAACGACACTGGGCCCCCGCCTTCGCGGGGGCGACCAACATCTATCCTCCCGGCGGCAGTCCCTTGAGCGCGCGGACGAGCCGGCGCCAAGGCAACGCCAGCCACCAGCGAAAGCTCGCGCGGCGAACGGCTTCCTCCCGCGCTTGCGACAGCGCCGCCGCGAGCCGTCCGCGCTCCCGCTCCGATTCCGCTGCCGCGGCGTCCCGCCGCCGGCCCGCCTCGTCGACGCGCGCCTGCGCGGCGGCGAGATCCGCGCTCGCCGCCGACTCGCGCTTCTGCGCCGCGACGAGGGCGCGCGTCACGTTCGCGTAGTCGCGGTACACCCACTCGTCGCGGTCCGCGAGCACCGAAAGGCGCGGCGCGATCGCGGCGAGCGTCTCGGCGCGGCCGCTCGCGAGCGCGATGAAATAGAGCGGCCGCGCGTGGCCGGGCGACGGCGCGTCGGCGCTCGCCTCCGCGACCTCGAAGATCTCGGCGCGGGCGTCCCCTTGCTCGGGCCACACGACCGAGAAGAAGCCGGGCCGCTGCCCGTACCAGGCGACGTGCGCAAAGCGGGTCGCGAGGAGTGCCGCGAACTCGGGCCGGTAGTGCTCGCGGACGTGGAACTCGTTCACGTGGTCGCGGGCGTCGGTGTACTCCGCCTTGTTGGGGCACGACAGCACCGCGAGCCCGTCTGGGCGCAGCACGCGGCGCACCTCGTCCAGGAACGCCTCCTGCCGCGCGATGTGCTCGATCGTCTCGAACGAGACGACCACGTCGAACGAGGCGTCGGCGAACGGCAGAGCAGCGCAGTCGGCCTCGCGAAACTCGAGATTGACCCGCCCCGCGTAGCTCGCGCGGGCATGCGCGATCGCCTCCGGCGCGATGTCGGCGCCGACGACCCGCGCGGCGCGGCGCGCGAGCAGCGCGCTGCCGTAGCCTTCGCCGCATGCGACGTCGAGCACCGCCCGCCCTGCGACGAGGGGAGCGACGAAATGGTACCGGTGCCAGTGCTCGTACCAGATCTCGCCGGCGGTCCCGGGAACGAAGCGCTCGCCGGTGAATTCGAGCTCGCTCGTCATCGTCGCGATTCTACGCGGGCGGCCGCGCGGCGCTCGGATCGCGGCTTCAGGCGAGGGATCGGCGGCGGAAGATCACGTCGAACACGCCATGCCCGAGCTTGAGCCCGCGCGTCTCGAACTTCGTGCGCGGCCGATAGTCCGGGCGCGGCGCGAAGCCGGCCGCGGTGTTCTCGAGCAGCGGCTCGGCCGCGAGCACGGCCAGGATCGCGCCCGCATAGTCTTCCCAGTCGGTCGCGACGTGCAGGTAGCCTCCCGGCTCGAGGCGCAGCGCGAGCTCGCGGGCGAAGCCCGGCTGCAGCAGGCGCCGCTTGTGGTGGCGCTTCTTCGGCCAAGGATCGGGAAAGAACATGTGGACGCCTGCGAGCGAGGCCTGCGGGATCATGGCGGCGACCACCTCGACGGCGTCGTGACGGATGACGCGGACGTTGGCGAGACGACATTCGTCGATGCGCTTCAACAGGCTGCCGACGCCGGGCCCGTGGACCTCGATGCCGAGGAAATTGTCGCCGGGCCGCGCGAGCGCGATCGCCGCGGTCGTCTCGCCCATGCCGAAACCGATCTCGAGGATCGTCGGCGCGCGCCGCCCGAAGATCCGCTCGAAGGCGAGCCGTTCCGGCGCAAACGGGAGGCCGAAGGTCGGGAGGAGCGTCTCGAGGGCCCGTTGCTGCGCGGGCGACATTCGTCCCTGCCGCAGCACGAAGCTCCGCACCGGCCGCCGAGCGCGGGCCGCGGGTTCGCCCGGCGCCGCGGCGCGGCGCGGGATCACGGTGCGTCCTGCCGCCGCCAGCCCGGATCGGACAGACGCCGCTCGAGCGTCGCGCCGGCCTTCGCGCCGGCAGGCGTGTACTCGACGACGAGCGTCTCGGCGTCCTTCCACGTCACGCCCGCGTCATCCCACTTCTGCGCCGGTTTCCACACGAGCTCCTTCTGCACGCCATCCCGCGTGACGCGCCACACGGCGAGCTCGTTCACGCACGACGACGCGCAGAAGTCGGCCGTCGCGAGCCGCGCGCGATCGGGCGAGAGCCTGGGTTCGGCGGGTAGGCCCGTCGGCCGCCCGTTGGTTCGCTGCAGCAGCACGAACGAGGCGTTGCCGTCGTTGGTGGTGAACAGCAGGACGGCGTTGATCTCGCTCAGATAGTCCCAGAGCGCGAACGTGCGCCCGCCGTGCAGCGACTCCGTGTCGGTGAAGTTGACGACCCCCGTCGGGTACAGCGAAACCTTCAGCGTGTCGCCGTCGCGGACGGCGAGGCTCGGCAGACGCTTGAGCTGCAGCTCCTCGACCCGGCGCGCACAGTGGGCCGGACCCTCGGCGCCGGCGCAGGCGCCGGCGAGCTCTTCGGGCGAGAGGGGTGCGGCCGCCGCCGCCAGACCGAGAACGGCGAGCGCGAGCCCGAACGGCGCGCACGCGATGCCGCGCGGACCCATCGGAGTCAGGCGATCAGACCCGTCGTCGGCGAGCTCGGCGAAGCTTCGTAGAGCTTCCGCGGCATCCGCCCGGCGAGATACGCTTCGCGGCCCGCCTCGACGGCGAGCTTCATCGCGCGCGCCATCCGCACCGGATCCCGGGCCGACGCGATCGCCGTGTTCATGAGCACGCCGGCGCAGCCGAGCTCCATTGCGATGGCCGCGTCGGACGCGGTGCCGACACCCGCATCCACCAGCACCGGCACCTTCGCCTCCGCGAGGATCAGCTTCAGGTTCCACGGGTTCAGGATGCCCATGCCGGAGCCGATCAGCGAGGCGAGCGGCATGATGGCGACGCAGCCGATCGCCTCGAGCTCGCGCGCGGCGATCGGGTCGTCGGACGTGTAGACCATGACCTGAAAACCGTCCTTGACCAGGATTTCCGCCGCGCGGAGCGTCTCGCGCACGTTCGGGAACAGCGTGCGCGGGTCGCCCAGCACCTCGAGCTTCACGAGCGAGTGGCCGTCGAGCAGCTCGCGCGCGAGGCGGAGGGTCCGCACCGCGTCGTCGGTCGTGTAGCAGCCCGCGGTGTTCGGCAGGTACGTGAACTCGGCGGGCGGCAGCGCGTCGAGAAGGGACGGTGCGTTGGCGTCCTGGCCGATGTTCGTGCGGCGGATCGCGACGGTCACGATTTCGGCGCCCGAGGCGATCACGGCTTCCCGCGTCTGCGCGAAATCGCGGTACTTGCCGGTGCCGATCAGGAGCCGCGAGCGATAGGCGCGGCCGGCGATCGACAGCGGGTCGGCGGGCGCCGTCTCGGCCGGCGTGTGCGGAGCGTTCATCGGGAATTCCTGTCAGCCGCCGCCCACCGCGCCGACGATCTCGATGCGGTCGCCGTCCTCGAGCGGCACGAGCGCGTACCGGCTGCGGGGAACGATCTCGCCGTTCTTCTCGACGGCGATGCGTTTCCCTTCGAACGCCAGGTCGCGGACCAGATCGGCGACGGTACCGGGCGGCAACGACAGCACGCGCGGCCGGCCGTTGACGGTGATGGAAGGCATGGAAAACGAGAGCCGCGGGGAAGCGGAAAGTCTACCACGCGCGGCGACGCTATTCCCCTGCACGCAACCGGCGCATTGCCCGCCGCAGGAAGCGCATCTGGGCGTCGACGCGCGTGCACGCGGCGCAGACGGACAGGTGCATGCGCAGGCGCCACCGCTGCCACCAGCCGAGCGGCCGGTCCTGCGCCTGCGACAGGAGCCTCGACACGTCCTTGCACGACAGCAGGTGGCCGAGCGCGTGGCGGATCATCGCGTCTTCCCCGCGAACCAGTTCTGCTCGAGGCACGCGCGGAGCGCCATCCGCGCGCGGTACAGGATCACCCAGAGGTTGTTCGCGGTGATCGAGAGCTCGGTGCAGATCTCGTCGCTCTCGAGCTCCATCACCTCGCGCATCATGAAGACGCGCGCCGTGTTCGGCGGCAGCTTCTCGAGGCAGAAGTCCATGACGTCGAAGAATTCGCGGCGGCCGAGCGCCGCCTCGGGATCGCCCCAGTCGGCCGGCGGCGTCTCCCACGCACCGTTGGCCTTGAACAGCGCATCGAAGTCCTCGATGTCGAGCTCGGAGTCGAGCTCGCCGAACGACGCGACGGCGGCCGGCTCGCGCTGCTTCCGGCGGATCGCGTCGACGACCTTGTGCTTGAGGATGCCGGTGAGCCAGGTTCGCAGGCTCGACTTGCCGGCGAAGCCCGGCCCCGAGAGCGCGGCGACGAGCGTGTCCTGCACGACATCCTCCGCCTGGTCGCGGTCGCGCAGCTGCAACTGCGCGATGCGCAGCAGGTAGCCGCGATGCGACTCGATCTCCCGGGCGAAGTCCGCGGCCATGGGTGCAGGGGCGGCAATCGGTTTCCCGCCGGCGCGGAGGGTAGCACAACCGCCGCTGCGAGGTCCCGTGCGAGGGCGCGCGACCCGATCGAGAACGCTCCGCGTCCGTGCAGATGCCGGGGAAGGGCGGGCCGATGAGAGCTGGCGCTCGACGCCGCCGAAAAGAGGAGGGGCTGCCGACCGGCAGCCCCTCTGTCGATGGTAGCGAGCGAGGGACTCGAACCCCCGACCAAAGGATTATGATTCCTCTGCTCTAACCAACTGAGCTAGCTCGCCGAAGGGCCGTAATTATAGCCGAACCGCGAGCCTGGTCGGCGTCAGCTCTTGCCCGGCGCGCCCTTCTCCGCGAGCAGCTTCTCGATCAGGCCGACGAACTCGCGGGAGTCGGGCGTCACGCGCGAATCGAAGCTCACGACATAAGTCCCGGTGCGGTCGACGACGTACTTGTGGAAGTTCCACCGCGGTGCGCGGCCCGTCTTCTCCGCCAGCTGCGCGTACAGCGGGTGAGCCTCGGGGGGCGCGAGGCTCGACTTCTCGAACATCGGGAATTCGACGCCGTAGGTCGAGCGGCAGAACTCGGCCACTTCCTTGTTGGTACCCGGCTCCTGCGCTCCGAAGTCGTTCGACGGAAAGCCCAGCACCACGAGTCCGCGCTCGCGGTACTTGCGGTACAGCGCCTCGAGCCCCTCGTATTGGGACGTGTAACCGCAGTAGCTTGCCGTATTGACGACGAGAACCACCCTGCCGGCGTACTGGCAGAGCGATTGCGGCGCGCCCGTCTGCAGGCTGTTGAACGTGTGATGAAGCAACGGCGGACAGCCCGCGAACGCTACGCCCGCGCCGCCATCCGCAGCGTGGACGGGAAGGGCCGGCGCCGCGGCGAGGGCGGCGGCCATGACGCACCGGGCGGCCTGCCAGGCGAGGCGTTCGACGGCGTACATTCTTGTCTTGGACAGACTTGGGCGAAAGCGGTACGATAGGAGCTTCGCCCCGCGGCTGTCAACCGCGCCTTCCCGCTTCCGATGGACAAGCACGGCGTCAACCTCAACATCAGCGCCGTCGAGCGCGAGACCGGCCTTTCGAAGGACGTGCTGCGCGTGTGGGAGCGGCGCTACGCGTTCCCCAAGCCCTCGCGCGACGAGAACGGCGAGCGGCAGTACACGCAGGCGGAAGTCGCGAAGCTTCGCGCGATCAAGCGCCTCATGGACGTGGGCCTGCGGCCGGGCAAGATCATCCTGTGCTCGCAGCAGGAGCTCGACGCGCTGGCCGAGTCGCGCATCGCGCCGCGCGGACCCGAGCTCGCGCCCGCGCTCGAGCGCGACGTCGTCGCGATGCTCAAGTCGCACGACGCGTCGGCGCTGCAGCACGCGCTCGCGAACCTGCTCATGAAGCAGGGCCTGCAGCGCTTCGTGCTCGACACGCTCACGCCGCTGAACCGCGCCATCGGCGACGCGTGGATGTGCGGCGAGCTCGAGGTGTTCGAGGAGCACTTGTACACGGAACAGCTGCAGGTCGCGCTGCGCACCGCGATCAACGCGTTCCCGCGGCAGACCGGAACGCCGCGCGCGCTGCTGACGACGTTTCCGGGCGAACAGCACGGTCTCGGCCTGCTGATGGTCGAAGCGCTGCTCGTGCCGGAGGCCGTGCAGTGCATCTCGCTCGGCGTGCAGACGCCGCTCGAGGACATCCGGCGCGCGGCGCTCGCGCACAAGGCGCACCTCGTCGCGCTGTCCTTCTCGGGCGCATTCCCGGTGCGGCAGGCGAGCGAGGGCCTGGCCGCGCTGCGACGCCAGCTTCCCGGCTCGGTGACGCTGTGGGCGGGCGGAGAAATGACGCGGCGCGTGCGCAAGACGCTCCCGGGGGTGGTCCTGATCCCCGACTTGCCCGCGATCATCGGTGCGCTCAAGAGCTGGCGCTCGCATCAGCCTTCGTCGGGGCGGGAGCTCGGCGCCGCCGCTTGACTGTTTCGCTCGGGTGAAGTGTCGCCGCGCGGAAACACTGTCGCTGCCCGGAGACACTTGGCGCGTTGCGTGGATCCCACAGCGCGCCGCAACGGGCTCGCAGCGTGCGCGGTCGCCGCCTTTCGCCTTGCGCGACCCCGCGACGGTCCCGCAAAATGACGTCTGCAGCGCTCGTTGGCCGCAACGGTCTCGCATGCTCTCGCGAATTCAACGCCGGAACCTCGCTTCGCTCCTGCTGATCGGGCTCCTGGTCCTGGTCCTGGTCCCGGGGGCTGCGCGCGCCGCCGCCACGGCGCAGGGCGTGGCGCTCAACGCAGCTGCGAGCTGTACCAATGCCGACCTCGATCTCACGCTCACGACCGTCGGCGCGCTGCGCGAGTCGGGCCTCGCGACGAATCTCGCAGGGCAGACGCTCGCGTCGTTCGAGCAGGCGACGCCGTTCCTCGGCACCTTCAGCGGCACCTTCGTCGACTACCAGATCAGCCCGCTCGCTCCGCCGCAGCCGGCCAACACCCTGATCGGATCCTACGCCTACGTCGGGACGACGCCGCCGACGTCGGGAACCACCGCCGAGTTCTTCGTGTTGTACAACTGCTCGACGCGCCAGATCGTGCTTTCGTGCTACGGCCCATACGGCACGTGTCCTCAGACCGCGGCGCAGGCGAAGGCGACGATTCCGATTCCCGCGCTCGGTTTGGAAGGCCTCGCGCTCGCGGCGCTCCTGCTCGCGGCGTCCGGACTCGCGGCGCTCCGGCGACGCGCCTGATCACCGCGCGCACGTGAGAGAGCCCGGCACCTGCCGGGCTTTTTCGCGTTCGTGAGCGGGCTGCCGGCCCGCCCACGTCGAGTACCATGATCGCGTGGCGACCTCCGTCTCGCTGACGCTTCTCTACGTGGCCATCGCGGGCGCCTACGGCGCCGTCGCGTACGCGTTGGCCGCGCGCGGCGTCGCGCCGGCGTGGATCGCGCTCGGCGCCGTCGTCGCCTGTTTCGTGGTGCCGTTCCTGCTCGCGACGATTTCGTTCGTGCTCGCGTGGATCTTCCGGACGCCCAGGCCGCCGGAGTGCACGATCGGCCTCGCCGCCAGCTTGCGGCTGTACGTCGGCGAAGGGATGGCGATGGCGAGGTCCCATCCGCGGATGGCCTTCGGCTGGTGGGCGATGCGCGATCCGCCGCCTCGTCCGTCGCAGGCCCCGCTGCTCCTGCTGCACGGCGTGCTCTGCAACTCGGGCATCTGGCGCGGGACGATCCCGCGGCTCGTGGCAGCCGGCTGCGGTCCGGTGTACACGCTGACGTACGGGCCGCCGACGGCGTCGATGGAGCTCTTCGCGGAGCAGGTCGCGGCGAAGATCGATGCGATCTGCGCGGCGACCGGCGCGCGGCGGGTGGCGCTCGTCGGTCACAGCATGGGCGGCGTCGTCGCTCGCGCGTACCTGCGCCGGTACGGCGGGGCGCGCGTGCGCTGCCTCGTCACGATCGGCGCGCCGCATCACGGCAGCGTCCACGCGTGGATGTTCCCGGGAGTCTGTCTCGCTCAGATCCGGCCCGGCAACGCGTGGCTCGCGGCGCTCGGTGCCGCCCGCCTGCCGCCGGGCACGCGTGTCGTGTCGCTGTGGTCGCGGCACGACTCGATGGTCGCGCCGCAGGCGAGCGCGGAGCTCGAAGGCGCCGAGAACGTTTCGTTCGTCGGCATCGGCCACAACGCCCTGATCGAGCACCCGGACGTCGTCGCTCGGGTCGTGGCGGAGCTCGGGTGCTAGCGGCCCGTAACGGAGCCACCGGCAGTGAGCGATAGCGGTATCCCGCCGTTGTTCGCGCCG
>DASQBO010000244.1:0-5845 GCA_035635175.1 Casimicrobiaceae bacterium
GGCCGTGCGGCGGGCCGCGGCCGGCGAAGCATAGCAAACGGACCGCGGCAGGCCGGCGGGGAGGCGACGGGCCGCGGAGCCGGCCGTCCCACCTGAACGTTCCGGAGCGCGGACGGCGCCGGGCGAAAAGCCGGGGGCGCCCAACCGCGGCGCCCCCGGCAGGCGGGGCGAAACGGCCCCGCGTCGACCGGCCGCCCCGCGATCAGCGTCGTCGCGGAGAGGCCGGAATTCGGTTCACCGAACGACGATCACCGGCAGCTTCGAGTGGGTGAGCACCTTCTGCGTCTCGCTGCCTAGGAGCACCGCGGAGATGCCGCGCCGCCCGTGCGAAGCCATCACGATCGCGTCGCACTTGTGCTTCTTCGCCGCCGCGAGGATCGCCTCCCACGGCGCCGGCGCGATCGCGTACGTCGTCTTGCATTCGACGCCCGACGCCGATGCCTTGGCCGCGACGGCGTCCAGGATCTTCTGCGCGTCTTCCGCGGCGAGCTTCGCGTATTCCTTGCGCGTCACCGGCTCGTACACGACGCCGTCGGCGTACGCGGGCATCGGGTAGTCGGGCGCCGCATAGAACGCCGTGAGCTTCGCGCCCACCGCCTGCGCGAGCGCGATCGCGTGCGCGAGCGCCTTGTCCGAGAGCTTGGATCCGTCGGTCGCAATCAGCAGGTTCTTGTACATGGTCGATCCTGAATGGTCCGTCGTGAATTCATTGTCCGCTCGCATCATCGCGCGCGGATTGATTGAAATCAATGGGGTCTTGCCCACCGTCAAGGACGGGTCGCGAAGCGATTGACCCGTCGCAGGGTGCGCCGTAGATTGCCGCCGATGCCGGACGCTCCCGTCACCGCCGCGCCGTCGCCGCCCGCGGCGATTCCCCTGCCGGTCGAATCCGCGTGCGGAATGCCGTCCGCGACCTGCTTCCACTGCGGCAAGCCCAATCCGCATCCGATCCGCTGGCGAGCGGTGCTCGCAGGCGCGCCGCGCGAGTTCTGCTGCGCGGGGTGCCTCGGCATCGCGCAGACGATCCACGCAGCCGGCCTCGACGCGTTCTACGCGCGGCGCACCGAGCCCGCGGACCACCCGGCCGAAGCGAGCGCCGGCGCCGACGACTTCGCGCCGTGGGACGACGTCGCGACGCAGGCGGGATTCGTCCGCGACCTCCCGGGCGGGAAGCGCGAGGTGTCGCTGCTCCTCGAGGGGATCCACTGCGGCGCGTGCATCTGGCTCATCGAGCACTGGCTCGCGAAGCGGCCGGGGATCGCGGCCGCGGAGGTCAACTTCGCGACGCGCCGCGCGCGCGTCGCATTCGACCCCGCGCAGACGCGCCTGTCCGACGTGCTCCGCGCGGTGGCCGCCGTCGGCTACCACGGATATCCGTACGACCCGGCGCGCCGCGAGGCGCTCGCGCGGCGAGAATCGCGGACGCTGCTCCTGCGGATGGCGGTGGCGCTGCTCGCGATGATGCAGGTGATGATGTTCGCGATCCCGACGTACGTGACCGTCGACGGCGTCGAGCCCGCGCACCGCCTCCTGCTCGAGTGGGCGAGCCTGACGCTGACGCTCCCGGTGATCGCGTATGCCGCGGCGCCGTTCCTGCGCGGCGCGTGGCGCGACGTGCGCCTGCGCCGGCCGGGGATGGACGTGCCGGTGGCGCTCGGCCTCACCGCCGCGTTCGCGGCGAGCGTCTGGTCGACGTTCTCGGGCGAGGGTCCGGTCTACTACGACTCCGTCGCGATGTTCGTCGCGCTGCTCCTCGTCGCGCGCTACGTCGAGCTCGCCGCGCGCCGCCGCGCCGGCGACGCGGTGGAGGCGGTCGCGAGGGCGCGGCCGGCGCGGGCGGAGCGCCTCGTCGATTGGCCGCTGCGGCGCGACGTGGAAGCGGTGGCGGCGGCCGCGCTCGCACCGGGCGAGCTCGTGCTCGTCCGCGCGGGCGCGACGGTCCCCGCGGACGGCGACGTCGTCGAAGGGCGCGCGAGCGTCGAGGAGGCCATCCTCACCGGCGAATCGCGGCCGTTGCGCCGCGCCCCCGGCGACGCGGTGCTGGCAGGCAGCGTCGTGCGCGACGACGCCCTCGTCGTGCGGGTCGCCGCGGCGGGCGAAGCGACGCGCCTCGCCGCGATCGAGCGGCTGGTGACGCGCGCGTCCGGCGAGCGGCCGCGCATCGCGCGCGTCGCGGATCGCGTGGCGGCGCGATTCGTCGCGCTGCTGCTCGTGCTCGCCGCCGTCACGGCGGGGGTCTGGCTGATCCACGATCCCGGGCGGGCGCTGGCCGTCACGTTCGCCGTGCTCGTCGTGTCGTGCCCCTGCGCGCTGTCGCTCGCCACGCCCGCAGCGCTTGCCGCGGCGGCGGGGGCGCTCGCGCGACGGCACGTCGTCGTCGCGCGCGCCGATGCGCTCGAGGCGCTCGCGCGCGTCACGCACGTGGTCTTCGACAAGACGGGAACGCTGACGACGGGACGGATGACTTTCGGGCGCGTGGCGTGGCATCGGCACGATGCAGCGCCCGCCGATGCGATCGTGCTTGCCGCGGCGCTCGAAGCGCATTCGGCGCATCCGCTCGCGCACGCCTTCCGCGAGGCTGCGGGGGGGCGCGCGCTGCCACGCGTCGACGAGCTGCACGGCGTCGCCGGCGACGGCGTCGAAGGGATCGTCGCGGGCCGGGTCGTGCGCCTCGGCCGGCCGCGCTTCGCGGCGGCCCTCTCCGGCGCGCCGCTGCCGGCGGACGTCGGCGAGGTCGATCCTTCGGCGGCGACGGTGGCGCTCGGCGACGGCCACGGCCTCGTGGCGCTGTTCGCGCTCGCCGACGCCCTTCGGCCCGGCGCGGCCGAACTCGTCGCGCGCCTCGCGTCGCTGCGGGTGGTGCCGCTGATCCTGTCCGGCGACCGGAGCGCAGCCGTCGACGCGGTCGCGGGGCGGCTCGGCATCGCCGACGCGCGCGGAGACGCGCAGCCCGAGGACAAGCGCGCGGCGGTCGCCGCGCTGCAGGCGAGGGGCGCCGTCGTCGCGATGATCGGCGACGGCATCAACGACGCGCCTTCGCTCGCGCAGGCGCAGGTGTCGCTCTCCCTCGGCAGCGCGACGCCTCTTGCGCAGTGGACGGCGGACGTCGTGGTCCTCTCCGACGACCTGCGGCTCGTCGCGGCGACGATCGCGCACGCGCGGCGCACGTTTCGCATCGTGCGCGAGAACCTGACGTGGGCGTTCGCCTACAACGCCGTCGCGATTCCCGCGGCCGCGTTCGGCTACGTCACGCCGCTCGCGGCGGCGGCGGGGATGTCGGTCTCGTCGATCGTCGTCGTGGCGAACGCGCTGCGCGTCGCGCGGCTGCGCGAGCGTGAGAGCGGCGTGCCCGCGCGGACCTCGTCGTGGACATCCTGATCCTGCTCATTCCGCTGTCGGTCGTGCTCGCGCTCCTGATCGGCGCCGGGTTCTGGTGGTCCGTGAAGAGCGGGCAGTACGACGATCTCGAAGGGCCGGCGCACCGCATTCTCGCCGACGACGACCGCGCCGCGTGGCCGCGCGAACCGCCCGCGAAGGACCCGGCCGATCCTCCGGACCAAGGGGTTTGACCTCGGTCAAACAAGACTGCGGGCGGCCTCCTTAACATCGCGCGTTTGCGTGACACTGGCGGTGCCGGCGCGACCGGCGCAGAGCGGCCGATCCGGGCGCATTCAACACATTCTGCGGGGGCAATCGACGATGGGTGCGCCAAGCGCGGCGACGTTCAATTACAAGGTGGTGCGCCAGTTCGCGATCATGACGGTCGTCTGGGGCATCGTGGGGATGCTGGTCGGCGTGATCGTCGCCGCCGAGCTGCTGCTGCCGGACTTCTTCCTCTGGGACGGCGTCTCCTGGCTCTCGTACGGCCGGCTCCGTCCGCTGCACACGAACGCGGTGATCTTCGCTTTCGGCGGCTGCGCGCTGTTCGCGGCCTCGTACTACGTCGTCCAGCGCACCTGCCAGGTGCGCCTCTTCGGCGACGCCCTCGCGTCGTTCACGTTCTGGGGCTGGCAGGCGGTGATCGTGCTCGCCGCGGTCACGCTCCCGCTCGGCTTCACGTCCGGCAAGGAATACGCCGAGCTCGAGTGGCCGATCGACATCCTGATCACGCTCGTCTGGGTCTCCTACGCGGTCGTGTTCTTCGGCACCATCGTCCTGCGCAAGACGCCGCACATCTACGTCGCCAACTGGTTCTTCGGCGCCTTCATCCTGACGATCGCCGTGCTCCATCTCGTCAACAGCGCCGAGATGCCGGTCTCGTTCTGGCCGATGAAGTCGTACTCGGCGTATGCGGGCACGCAGGACGCGATGGTGCAGTGGTGGTACGGGCACAACGCGGTCGGCTTCTTCCTGACCGCGGGCTTCCTGGGGATGATGTACTACTTCGTGCCGAAGCAGGCGGGCCGCCCGATCTACAGCTATCGCCTCTCGGTCGTCCACTTCTGGGCGCTGATCTTCACCTACATGTGGGCGGGGCCGCACCACCTCCACTACACGGCGCTGCCCGACTGGACGCAGTCGCTCGGCATGCTGTTCTCGCTGATCCTGCTCGCGCCGTCGTGGGGCGGCATGATCAACGGGATCATGACGCTCTCGGGCGCGTGGCACAAGCTCCGCGACGACCCGATCCTCAAGTTCCTGATCGTGTCGCTGTCGTTCTACGGGATGAGCACCTTCGAGGGGCCGATGATGTCGATCAAGACGGTCAATGCGCTGTCGCACTACACCGACTGGACCGTCGGCCACGTGCACTCGGGCGCACTCGGCTGGGTCGCGTTCATCACGATCGGCTGCATCTACTACCTCATCCCGCGGATGTTCGGGAAGGCCGAGATGTGGTCGACGAAGCTCATCACGCTGCACTTCTGGATCGCGACGATAGGCGTCGTCCTCTATATCGCGTCGATGTGGATCGCCGGGGTCATGCAGGGGCTCATGTGGCGCGCCGTGAACCCCGACGGCACGCTGACCTACGCGTTCGTCGAGGGCGTCAAGGCGACCTACCCGTTCTACGCGATCCGGCTCGTCGGCGGCACGCTCTTCCTGGCCGGGATGCTGGTGATGGCGTGGAACGTGATCAAGACGGTCGCGGGCGGCAGCGCCGTCGAGGCGCCGATCCCGGCCGCCGCGCCGGCGCACGCGTAACGGAGCGGAACGATGAAGCTCAACCAGGAAATGCTCGAGCGCAACGTCGGCTGGCTGATCGTCTGCGTCGTCCTGCTCGTGAGCGTCGGCGGCCTCGTCGAGATCGTGCCGCTCTATTTCCAGAAGTCGACGACCGAGCCGACCAAGGGCGTCAACCCGTACACCGCGCTCCAGCTCGCCGGTCGCGACGTCTACCTCCGCGAAGGCTGCTACAACTGCCACTCACAGATGATCCGGCCGTTCCGCGCGGAGACCGAACGCTACGGCCACTATTCGGTGGCGGGAGAGTCGGTCTACGACCATCCGTTCCAGTGGGGCAGCAAGCGCACCGGGCCCGATCTCGCGCGCGTCGGGGGCCGCTATTCGGACGATTGGCATCGCGTGCACCTCACGAATCCGCGCGACGTCGTGCCGGAATCGAACATGCCGGCTTACCCGTGGCTCGCGAGTGCGCCGGCGTCGAGCGGCAACCTGGCCGACCGCATGCGGGCGCTGCGCAGGGTGGGCGTTCCGTACACCGACGACCAGATCGCGAAGGCGGAGGCCGACGTGAAGGGCAAGACCGAGCAGGACGCGCTGGTCGCCTACCTGCAGTCCCTGGGCCGCGCGCTCAAGTAGTTTGACTTGGGGGACGGACCAGGAGCGATCAGCGCTGCCCTGTCCCCAACATACTGGAATGAACATGGACATCAACCTCCTG
>DASQBO010000245.1:0-1626 GCA_035635175.1 Casimicrobiaceae bacterium
TCGGTCAGCGTGAGGTGGATCAGGTCGCACTGGGCGATGCTGCCTCCGCACTGGTGCGCGAGGTGCCGCACCCGGGCGATGCCCTCGATGCACGCCGGATAGTCCCTGCGCGCGAACGCGAGCAGCGCCTCGCAGAGCGGCAGTGCGAGCGCATCCTCCGGAATGGCCAGCCGCGCGCCGCGGAGGATCTCGATCAGGCGCTCGGCCGGAGCGTCGCGTCCGGCGGCCGCGAACGCCATCAGCGCGTGCGCGAAGTAGAACGGTCGCGCGCCGGCGAGCGATTGTCCTTCCCAGCGCTCGGCGAGGCGCTGCCACCGCGATGCCACGTCGTCGCCGCGCAGCTGCAATCGCCACAGCAGCGCCGACGCGTCGGCCAGCGCCGGCATCGATCTCTGCGCCGTCGCGATCCGGGCGTCGTAGACGGCGAGCGCCGAACGGGGATCGTCGGCGTCGAGGTGGAACAGCGCCTGGTGCCAGGCGAGGTGGACGGAATAGCCGGTCCCCTCGGCCCATGCCGGCTCCGTGGCGGCGAGGAACGCGAGTCCGTCGCGGGCGCTTCCCTTCATCTCGAGCACGTGGACGATCGCATGCAGCGCGACGGGGTGGCCCGGGTCGAGCTCGAGGGCGCGGCGGGCGACGGCCTCGGCGCGCCGGTACTGGCCGTTTTCCTCGAGACCGAAGGCGTACATCGCGAGCACGCTCGCGTAGCCCGGCATCGACGCATTCCACGCCGGCAGGACTTGCGCGACGCGATCCCGCAGCATGCGGCGGCGGGCGAGCCGGAAGTCGAGCGCGTGCGCGACGGCCAGCGCGAGGATGTCCTGCGGCTCGTCGATGACGATCGCACCGTAGCGCTCGAGGGCGCCGGCGAGGTCGCCGGCGAGCCAGGCGTTCGCCGCCAGCGCATGCCGGCGGGCGGGGTCGCCGGCCGCCGGGCGTGCGACTTCGATCGCGGCGACGCTCGCCGCCAGCGCCTCGTGCGCGCCGGACTCCGCGTTGCCGACGATGTGCGCCGCGCGCAGGCAGTGGGCGGGCACGCATGCCGGAGTCGCGGCGAGCACCGCTTCGATCTCCGCGCGCGGATCGCCCCGATGCGTGTGCAGGAGCAGGAGCGCGTGTTCGCAGCGGCGGCGGGCGTCGCGATCGTCCGGCGATGCGCCGTCGGCGGCGGCCCTTGCCGGCGGCCGATCGTCCACGGTCGTGAGCTGCGTGTGCATGCGTGCCGTCCTGGGCGGTGACTGGAGTACAGTCTGGGCCGGGCGTGCAGCAGACCGACTTTTCTGCCGGCCCCGAATTGTTTCATTTGTTTCGCGGCGCCGATGGATTGCCCGCGGAAGCAGGGCACGCCGGACTCGATGGGAGAACGCCATGGATCGTGAGTTGCAGGAGCGCGGCCTCGCTGTGCGCAGAAAGGTGCTCGGCGCGGCCTACGTCGACAACGCGATGCGCAGCGCGGACGCGTTCAGCCGCCCGCTGCAGGAGCTGCTCAACGAGTACTGCTGGGGCGGCGTGTGGACGCGGCCCGGTCTCGAGCCGAAGACGCGCTCGATGCTGAACCTCGCGATGCTGCCCGCGCTCAACAAGCCGCACGAGCTCAAGCTGCACGTCCGCGGCGCGCTCAACAAC
>DASQBO010000246.1:0-11865 GCA_035635175.1 Casimicrobiaceae bacterium
GGCGCCCCCGGCTTTTCGCCCGGCGCCGTCCGCGCTCCGGAACGTTCAGGTGGGACGGCCGGCTCCGCGGCCCGTCGCCTCCCCGCCGGCCTGCCGCGGTCCGTTTGCTATGCTTCGCCGGCCGCGGCCCGCCGCACGGCCGCGCCGGAGAGCGGGGTGACCCGCACGACGATGCGTGCATCGAATCCCGGTCGAGCGACCGTCCCGCTCCTGTTCGGCTTCGGCACCGAAGGCGCCGAGCAGCATCTGCTGCCGTGGCTCGCGCAGAACGTCGCGGCGGTCTTCACGATCCTGCTCTCGCTCGCGCTGATCGCGCTCCTGGGCGCGCTCGTGTATGCGCTCTGGCGCGAGCTGCGGCGGAGCACGATCGTGCTCGATCCGCTCGAGGTGCCGCGCGAGCTCGCCGAGCGCGGCTACACGCCCGCGGTCGTGACGGAGCGCCTCCTCGATGCGATCCACACGATCCAGAGCGTCGCGAGCACGCAGAAGCCGCGCCGAGGCCACGTGGCCTCGGCGCTGCAGGCCGACATCCAGATCCCCGTCGGCCAGCTGTCGATCAAGTCGTTCGCCCGCTATTTCCGGCAGCTGTTCGACCGCCCCGACCAGCGCCTGGCCGGTGAGATCACGCGCGACGGCGACGCGTTCACGCTGCAGCTGCGGCGGCGCGATGGCACGCGCATCGCGCAGGGCCGGCCGCGCGCGGCCGCGGACGTGGCGCCGCTCGTCGCCGCCGGTGCCGAGGAGGCGGTGCGGCTGACCGACCCGTACGTCCTCGCGTCGTACTACATGGAGCAGGAGCTGCCCGGCCCCGCGTTCCCGCGCACCGAGGAAGCGCTGCGGCACGTGCTCGACACGCGGCCCGACGAGGCGCCGTGGGCCTGCGACCTGCAAGGGCTCCTCCATCTCAACCGCGGCGAGAACGAGCCTGCGCTGGCGGTGCTGCGGCGCGGATTCGCCGCCGATCCCGACATGCAGAGCCCGATCGTCGAAGACCTCGTCAGCGCGCTGGTGCGCACGGGGCGCACGGACGAGGCGCAGGCGATCGTCCGGTCGGCCGCGGCGCGGTCGCTCGGGGCCGATCCGCGCACGCGCATCGGCTGGTGCTACGCGATCCTCGGCCAGCATCGCAGCGCGCTCGGGCAGTTCCGGCGCGTGCTCGCGGTCCACCGCAAGCATGCCTACGCCTTGTTCGGCCTCGCGGTCTGCCTCTGGCGGCTGCATCGGCCGCAGAAGGCGGTGACCACCCTCGAGGACTTCTTCCGCGCGCGCGGCCCGGGGTGGACGGCAACGCACGTCTATGCGTGCGCGCTCGTCGACGCCGGCCGCCTCGACGACGCGGCACGCTTCGCCGAGGATCTCTACGCCCGCTATCCGCTGGAATCGGCGGCGATGGCGGCGCTCGCCGCCGTGCGGCTGCGGCAGGGCCGCTACGCCGACGCGGCAGCGTTGGCGGAAGCGGGCACGAAGCGCTGGTCGCTGCGCTCGCTCAACTGGCAGTTCTGGGGCGAAGCGCTGCTCGCGCTGGGCGACGCCGAGGCTGCGCGGGCGAAGTTCGAGCGGCTCCTCGCGCAGGATGCGCCGACGTCCGACGCCATCTGCGGGTGTGCGCGCGCGCTTTTCGCGCTCGGCCATCGAGACCTGGCGCTCGCCCGGTTCGCGGAAGCGGCGAAGATCGATCCCGCGAACGCGCGGAACTTCCTCCACTGGGGCAACGCGCTGCGCGACGCGGGTCGAACGGTCGAAGGCGACGCGATGGTTGCGAAGGCTGCGAAGCTCGCCGCCAGGCAGGGACTGGCGCTCTGACTCGGCCGGCGCCGCGGCGCAGGTGCCCGGTGCGCGGTCGCGCGCCGATCCGGTACAATTCAGGGCCGGCTCGCGCCCCATCCGCATGTGCGTTGCACGGCCGAAATGCCCCTGAGCAAGGCGCAAAACGAAGCCGGGCCGGCTGCCCGGCGAGGCTTTGCAACAAAGCGCAGGAGCATTTCGGCAGCAACCCGAAGGGAACGGTGCCTTGGGGCGCCACTCTTCGTTGCTCTCCTCGCGCAGACGTCCAGTCTGCGCTTCGTCGGGCGCCTCGATTGGCGCCCCAGGCCATCCGTTCGCACACGCGGATAGGGCGCGAGCCGGCCCTACTTTTCCCAACAAAAACAGCGCCATGCGCGTCAGCCGCTATTTCCTGCCGACCCTCAAGGAGGCGCCCGCCGAGGCCGAGCTCGCGAGTCACCGGCTCATGCTCCGCTCGGGCATGATCAAGCGCCTCGCGGCGGGCATCTACACGTGGCTGCCCCTCGGCCTGCGCGTGATGCGCAAGGTCGAGGCGATCGTCCGCGAGGAGATGAACCGCGCCGGCGCGATCGAGCTGCTGATGCCGGTCGTCCAGCCCGCGGAGCTGTGGCAGGAGACGGGGCGCTGGGGGAAGTACGGGCCCGAGCTCCTGCGCCTGAAGGACCGGCACGAGCGCGACTTCATCGTGCAGCCCACCTCGGAAGAGGTCATCACCGACATCGCGCGCAAGGATCTGCGGAGCTACAAGCAGCTGCCGATCAACTTCTATCACATCCAGACCAAGTTCCGCGACGAGGTCCGGCCGCGCTTCGGCGTCATGCGCTCGCGCGAGTTCGTGATGAAGGACGCGTACTCGTTCGACGTCGACCGCGACGCGATGCTCCGGTCGTACCAGGCGATGTACGACGCGTACGCGCGGATCTTCACGCGCATGGGCCTCACGTTCCGCGCCGTCGCGGCGGACACGGGCCAGATCGGCGGCAGCGCTTCGCACGAGTTCCAGGTGCTCGCCGACTCCGGCGAGGACGCGATCGCGTGGTGCCGCGCCTCCGACTACGCGGCGAACGTCGAGCTCGCCGAGGCGATCGCGCCCGCGGCGCCGCGCGCCCTCCCGTCGGAGCCGATGCAGAAGGTGCCCACGCCGGGACGCGAGACGTGCGAGGAGGTGGCCGAGCTGCTCGGGCTGCCGCTCGCGCGCACCGTCAAGTGCATCATGCTGGCGACCGACACCGAGGGCCAGCCGCCGCGCGTCTGGATGCTCCTGATCCGCGGCGATCACGCGCTGAACGAAGTCAAGGTCGGCAAGGTGGCGGGCCTCGAGAAATTCCGCTGGGCGAGCGAGGCGGAGATCGTCGCCGCGACCGGCTGCAGGCCCGGCTATCTCGGTCCGGTCGGGATCCCGAAGGAGCTCTCGCTGATCGCCGACCGCACCGTGGCCGCGATGGGCGACTTCGTCTGCGGCGCGAACGACGCCGGATTCCACCTGCGCGGCGTCAACTTCGGCCGCGACTGTCGCGAACCCGACCTCGTCGCCGACGTCCGCAACGTCGTGGCCGGCGACCCATCGCCCGACGGCAAGGGAACGCTCGAGATCCTTCGCGGCATCGAAGTCGGCCACGTCTTCGCGCTTGGGACGCGCTACTCGGAAGACATGGACGCCACCTATCTCGACGCGCAGGGTCGAAGCCGGCTCGTCGAGATGGGATGCTACGGGATCGGCATCACGCGGGTCGTCGCCGCCGCGATCGAGCAGAACCACGACGCGAAGGGCATCGTCTGGCCGGCGCCGCTGGCGCCGTTCGCGGTGGCGATCGCGCCGGTCGGCTACGACCGCAGCGACGCGGTCCGTTCGCTCGCCGACAGGCTCCACGACGAGCTCGACGGCGCCGGCGTCGAGGTGCTGCTCGACGACCGGGGCGAGCGCCCTGGCGTGATGTTTGCAGACCTGGAGTTGATCGGCATCCCGCATCGCATTACGATCGGCGAGCGCAGCCTCAAGGACGGCAACGTCGAGTACCAGGCGCGCAGAGGGGCGGACGGGGCGACGGGCCCCACCGCGGTGCCGGTCGACGGAATAGGCGCCTTCATCCGGGGGAAGCTTTCGGCATGACGTTTTTCGGCACATGGCGGCAGCGGGCCGGCACGGCAGGGGTGGCCGCGCTCGCGCTCGCCCCGCTCCCGGCGCTGGCCGGCGCCCAGATCGAGGAGCAGCTTGCGCCCTCGGTCGTCACGGTGCTCTCGGCCGCGATCTCGGATCGGCCGGTCCCGGTCGATTACGGCTACCGGCCCGACATCCGCCCCTGGATGGACGAGATGTCGCGGCGCCTCGCCCCGAAAGTGGCCGACGGCCGCACGCGCGAGGAATTCCTCTCGACGCTGCACTACGAGGCGATGCGGGCCGGCCTCGACCCGCAACTCGTGCTCGGCGTGATCCAGTACGAGAGCGCGTTCCGCAAGTACGCGATCTCGGGCGCCGGCGCGCGCGGCTACATGCAGGTCATGCCCTTCTGGACCGCGCTCATCGGAGGCGGCGACAACAGCAACCTGTTCCACCTGCGCACGAACCTGCGCTACGGCTGCGTGATCCTCCGCCACTACCTCGATCTCGAGCGCGGCGACCTGTATCGCGCGCTCGGCCGCTACAACGGCAGCCTCGGACGCCCGGATTATCCGACCGGCGTGATGGCGACCGTGCAGCGCTACTGGCAATACGCGCCGCTGCCGGCGCCGCCGCAGGGCCTCCCGGTGTCGTTCACCGGCGCGCGGTGACCCCGCGCGGCCGCTTCGCGCCCTCTCCCACCGGACCGCTGCACTTCGGCTCGCTGATCGCGGCCGTCGCGAGCTATTGCGACGCCCGCGCCGGCGGCGGCGAATGGCTCGTCCGCATCGAGGATGTCGACAGCCCGCGCGCGCGGCCCGGCGCCGAGCGCTCGATCCTGTCGGCGCTGGAGCGCTACGGCTTCGAGTGGGATGGGCCGGTGGTGCGGCAATCCGATCGTCGCGACGCCTACGAAGCCGCGCTCGACCGCCTGCGAGCGCGCGGCGACGTCTACGAGTGCGCGTGCGCGCGGCGCGAGCTCGCGGGCGCGCCGATCGGTGCGGGCGGGGAGCGCATCTATCCCGGCACGTGCCGCGACGGCATCCCGCCGGATCGTGCAGCGCGCAAGGCGCGCGCGTGGCGCTTTCGCGTCGGCGCTGCACGCGTCGACTGGCACGACCGGCTCCAGGGCAGGCAGACGCAGGATCTCGCGCGCGAAGTCGGCGATTTCGTCGTGAAGCGTGCCGACGGCCTCTTCGCCTACCAGCTCGCGGTCGTCGTCGACGACGCCGCGCAGGGCATCACCGACGTCGTCCGCGGTTCCGACCTGATCGCGTCGACCGCGCGACAGATCGAGCTGCAGCGACGGCTCGGCGTCGCGACGCCCACGTACCTGCACGTGCCGATCGCGCTCGACGCGGCGGGCCTCAAGCTCTCGAAGCAGACGCTCGCGGCACCGCTCCCCGACGTCCCGTTGCCCGCGCTCGTCGCCGCCTGGCGCTTTCTGGAGCAGCCGCTGCCCGCAGGCTCGGCGCCGGCGAGCGTCGCCGAGTTCTGGACGGCTGCGGTCGCGTCGTGGACCCCCACCCGCCTGCCGCCGGTGCCGATGCTTCCGGCGCCGGCCGAGTTCCGGACCGGACTCGCCGGCGGCGTATAATCGCGAGTTCGCTCAACCGACCCGCCGGACGCGGTTTGTCGCTCGCGCGAGGCCGGTGGCGGGGGCGCCGAGCTCGAGCGGCCGCCCCGCCGCCATTCCGGATTCCGACGCCATGACCACGCTCGTTGTCGTTCGCAAGAGCGACACCATCGCCATCGCCGCCGACTCGCTCACCACCTTCGGCGACACGCGGCTCACCGCGGAGTACGACCGCACGCCCGAGAAGATCATCCGCTACCGCGGCACGTACATCGGCCTCTGCGGCAGTGCCGCGCACCAGCTCGTGTTCGAAAGCCTGCTCGCGAAGCACGGCGACCTCGACTTCTCGAACAAGGCCGCGATCTTCGAGACGTTCCGCAAGCTGCACCCGATCCTGAAGGAGCAGCACTTCCTCAACCCGAAGGAGGAAGAGGACGATCCGTACGAGTCGACGCAGGTCACGGCGCTGATCGCCAACCCGCGCGGGATCTTCGGCGTGTTCTCGATGCGCGAGGTCTTCGAGTACACGCGCTTCTGGGCGGCCGGCACCGGTCGCGAGTTCGCGATCGGCGCGATGCACGCGATGTACGATCGGCTCGGCTCGGCCGAGGAGATCGCGCGCGTCGGCATCGACGCGGGCACGACCTTCGACAAGAACTCGGGGCTGCCGCTCACCCTCTACACGGTCGCGGCGGCCGGCTGAGGGAATCGTCCCGCGTGGCGCCGACCCCGCCGTTCGCCGACGCGCTCGCGCGCTTCGTCCTCGAGCACGCGGCGGTGCGGGGCGCGCTCGTGAGCCTCGACGGCACGTGCCGCGAGATCCTCGACTGCCATCCCTACCCGCTGCCGCTGCGGCACGTGCTCGGAGAGCTGCTCGCGGCGTCGGCGCTCCTCGCCTCGACGCTCAAGTTCAAGGGCGCGCTGATCGTGCAGCTGCAGGGCGACGGGCCGGTGCGGCTCCTCGTCGTCGAATGCGACGCGACGCTGGCGCTGCGCGCGACGGCGCAGTGGAAGGACACGGCGGCCGCGCTTCCTGCGGGCGCGTCGCTGTCCGAACTCGCGGGCGGGCCGGAGCACGGCCGCCTCGTGATCACGCTCGACCCGAAGGACGGCGGCCCGCTCTACCAGGGCGTCGTCGCGCTGGAGGCGGCATCGGTCGCGGCGCTCTTCGAGCACTACCTCCGGACCTCGGAGCAGATCGACAGCCGGATGGCGATCGCGACCGACGGGCGGCGCGTGCGCGGGCTCCTGCTGCAGCGGCTGCCCGGCGCCACCGCGGCCGACGACGAGACGTGGGCGCGCGCGGCCGCGCGCGTCGAAGCGCTCGATCCGCTCTCGCTGCTCGCACCCCGCGCCGCGTCGGAGCTCCTGCAGGCGCACTTCCCGGACGACGACGTGCGCCTGTTCAAGGCGCGCGCCGCATCCTTCGCGTGCAGCTGCTCCGAGGAGCGCGTGGCGAACGCGCTGCGGCTCATCGGGCGCGCCGAGGTCGAGGGCATCCTGGCCGAGCAGGGCCTGGTCGGCGTCACCTGCGAATTCTGCAATCGCCACTACACCTTCGTCGCCGAGGACGCCCGCGCGCTCTTCGCGACCGACCGCGGCGCGGTCCGCCACTGATTGCGCGCCGCCCGATGACCCTCTACGTTCCCGATCACTTCGACGCCCATGACCGCGCCGCGGTCGCGCGGCTCCTGCACGACCATCCGTTCGCGACGCTGGTCACGGCGACCGGCGGCGAGCCGCTCGTCTCGCACGTGCCGCTGCTCCACGTCGCGGACTGCGAGCCGCACGGGACGCTCGTCGGGCACTTCGCCCGCGCGAATCCGCACGTCGCCGGCGCCGGCGGCGGCGAGTCGATCGCGATCTTCCATGGTCCGCACGCGTACGTTTCGCCGTCGTGGTACGCCGAGCCCGCGGCGGCAGTGCCGACCTGGAACTACGCAGTCGTGCACGCGCACGGCACGCTCGAGCTCGCGCGCGACCCGGCCGAGACGCGCGCCGTTCTCGACGCACTCATCCACCGCTTCGAGTCGCGTCGCGCGGCGCCGTGGCAACCGGGGCTCGAGCGCGCGCGGCTCGACGCGATGGTGGCGGCGATCGTCGGCTTCCGGATGAGGGTGCGCAGGTTCGACGCCAAGTTCAAGCTGTCGCAGAACCGCTCGCCCGAAGACCGCGCCCGCGTCGCGTCGGCGCTGGCCGCCGAGGGCTATGCCGACGCCGAGGCGACCGCCGCGTGGATGCGGGCCTACGTTCCCGCCGCCGATGGCGAGCGCTGACCGCGCGGCCCCCGCGGACCGCGTCCGCTTCGACAAGTGGCTGTGGGCCGCGCGGTTCTACAAGACGCGCAGCCTCGCCGCGCAGGCGATCGACGCCGGCCAGGCGCGGCTCGACGGCGAGCGCGTGAAACCCGCGCATGCGTTGCGCGAAGGTGCGCTCGTCTCGGTACGCCGCCGGGGCATCGTCGTCGAGGTCGTCGTCGCGGCGTGCTCGGACCGGCGCGGCTCGGCCACGGACGCCGCGCACCTTTACCGCGAGACCGTCGCCAGCGTCGCAGCGCGCGAGCAGGAGGCGCTCGTGCGGCGCGCGGCCGACGCGGCGCAGCCGCGCTTGCCGGGCCGTCCGACCAAGCGCGACCGCCGCCGGCTCCAGGACTTCCTGGAGGAGCCCTAGGCGGATTCCGGGTCAGCAGAGCTTGACCGCGGAGAGGTCGAACAGGAAGTCCGGGTTCTGGTAGCCGCGCCAGACCGCCCACGCGATGAGCGCCGCGAGCACGAACCCGATCGCGTGCCAGACGTAGCGCGGGATGCGGGAGGGCGAAGGAAAAGCGGCCACGCTGCGAGCGTAGCACGGCCGCGCGCCGACGCGACCGATCGTGATACCGGGGCGCCGGCCGCCTGCGGTCGCGGCGTCCGCCGCTTACGACGTCCCTCGGATCGCTAGGCCCGGACGGCCCCGTCGGCCAGCGGGCTCAGCATCGTCACGGGCGTCTGCGGCATCACGCCGAGCTCGCGCATCGTCGCCATGATCGAGCTGAAGTCGGCGGCGGTGCGCACGTTGGCGATCGGCTTCGCGAGCAGGTTGACGGCGCGCCCGCTGACGATCAGCGGCAGGCTCTCCGGCAGCGCGTTGCGCAGCGAGCGAATCTCCTGGCCCGCGATCTTGCCCGAGATGCCGCGGTCGAACAGCAGCACGACGAGCGCGACCTTGTAGGCCTCGGCGGCGCCGGCGATCTCCGCCGCCGGCACGCCGGCGCCTAGCGTCAGGCAGTTGATGCCGTCGGTGAAGAGCAGGAGCTCGAGGATCGCGAGCCCGAGCTGGTTCGGGTCGTTGGGAGGCGTCGCGAGGAGGATCTGCCGCGCGTCGCGCGTGGGCCGCACGAGGCGGGTCACGTCCCGCAGCAGCCGCTGCGCGAGGTCCGCGAAGCGAAGCTCCTGGAAGTTCTGCATCTCGCCGCGGACGACGCGCTCGTGCACCGCCTCGTTCAACGGGATCAGCGTCGATTCGAGGAACTTGCGCAGCCCCTGCCCGACGAGCAGCTTCGACAGGTGGTTCTGGAGCTCGCCGACGCGATGCGAGCCGAGCAGCTTCACGGCCGTCTCGATCTCCCCCGGCAGCGGGGCAGGCGCCTCGACGGCGAGGCCCATCATCGACTGCAGCGCGGACTCCGCGAGCGGAACGACCGCACCCGCCCGCCAGCCCTCGGAGAGCAGCTGCTTGATGAGCTTGAGCCGCGCGACCTGGTCGGCCGGGTAGACTCGATCGCCGAACGCGTCGCGCAGCGGCGCGGGAAAACCGTAGCGGCGCTGCCACATGTACAGCTGCTCGCGCCGCAGGCCGGTGATGCGGACGACTTCGCGAATGTGCGCGTTGCCGCGCGATTCCGCGCCGGCTTCGCGCGCTTCGGTGGGGCCCGCCGCGGGCTCGTTCCGCCGGGTCGGCGCCTTGATCAGGATGCCCATCGATGTCGGTTCCTTACGCTAATAGTCACTCTGCGCGCGCATTCTGTGCTGAACAAGTATAGCCGAGCGCCCGCGGCCGGTGGCTGTGCCAGAACTCCCTCGCAGCGAAACGCGTCCCGTCTGCGCGGCGAGGCGACATCCTGTGCAGCACGCCCGGTGCCATGCACGATGCGTGCCAGCCACCGAGGATCCCTATTGCCGCCCGCGAGGCTTTGGGCGATGATCGAGCCGGGCGACCAGCCGTCACAAGCGCCGGAATTCGCAACGGATTTTCCGCGGGTCCGCGGCTGCCGCCCGTGCCGCTCTCACGAACGCGGGATCCCGGCCCCGACCCAAGACGCCGACCTTCTGGCGCGATTCATGCGGAGTGCCGCGCAGGCGCAATCAAGGGGCAACGTCGGATGTTCGGGATCGGCAAGGACGGCAGGGACCCTCTCGCGGACGCCAGGACCGCCGAGCGGTGGTACGCATCGCTGCCTGGCAACGATCCGGTGGCGATCCAGCACGACGTTCTCGCGGAGCTCGCGCACGTCGCCGAGCGCAATGCGCGGCGGACGCCGCCGATGCTCGAAGCCGTCTTCCGCATCGACCTCGAGACGCGCAACCTGCGCCGCACGCTGTCGGCGCAGTATCTCGAGCACGCGAGCCGCTCCTCGCGCATCGAGGGCCAGCTCTGGCAGGCGCTCTTCGACCTGACGCAGGGCTTCCTCGCCTGTTACGCCGCGTTCGGCGGCGAGGTGTCCGCGCACGCGCAGAGCAAGAAGTGGCAGGCGCTCCTGCCCGAGCTCCTCGCCCGGCAGATCCAGCACCTCGGCCTCGACGCGCGAGTCCGGCTCTACCGCTACGAGCAGTGGATTCCGGCGAAGTGGGCGGAGCTGCACTCGCTCTTCACGCTCGCCTGCTCGCAGCAGTTCGAGCGGCGGCACATCGTCGTCGACCGGGAAGGCGCGACGACCACGGTCGAGCACGAGTACCTGGTCGCGCTCATCCTGCAGCTCGTCAACTCGGGGAACATGACGCCGAAGCACGTGGACTGGGTCGCGACGCACCTCGAGGAGTGGTGCCAGCCGCTGCGGCTCACGCTCGAGCCCTCCTCGGTCACGTCGTTCTACGTGGACCTGGGCAGCCGGACCGGCCTCCGGCGCCGCGCGCCGGCCCCGCTCGAGGGCCGCGTGCTGTTCCTCGACACGCGCCCGCTGCACGCGCTCCTCCTCCAGAGCGTCGCCGTCCTCGAGCAGAAGATCAGGAGCGAGCCGCTCTCGGAGAAGACCGCGCGCCGGAGCGAGCAGCTCGCGCTCTTCACGAAGCTCGCCTCGCAGGTCGACCCGGAGTTCAAGCCGTTCGCGCGCCGCGGCGAGCGGACGTCGGCGGCGGGCGTCGTCGATGCGATCGTCGGGTTCGCGAAGATCTCCGGCTTCCTCCGCGAGGAGGAGCTGGCGCCGATGCCCGCGCTCGAACCGGGCAAGAGCTTCGGCGGCACCATGGAGCTCGCCGTGTTCGGGCGCGCGCGGAACGAGACCGACCGCCGGCTCGAGCAGGCGCAGCGGCGCCTCGCGACGTACTCCGCGCCGGGCGGGCCATGGGAAGTGAAGGACGTGAGCCAGACCGGGTTCCGGCTGCTCGCGCCGATGAGCATCGCGAACGCCGTCACGCTCGGCACGCTCGCCGCGCTGCGGCCGCACGGCCAACAGGTGTGGGCGCTCGGGATCGTGCGGCGGATGCGCCGGCTCACCTCCGATCGCGCCGAGATCGGGCTCCAGGTGATCGCGAACGCCGTGTCGAGCGTCGACCTGATCGAGCAGCGCAAGTCGCACGAGGAGGACTACGCGGTCGACGGCGAGGCGACGACGATCAACGGCCGCATCTTCCAGGGCCTTTACCTGTCGCTGCGCAAGCGGGAAGGCGACCGCGCGGTGCAGTCGCTGATCATGCCGGCGATCGAGTATCAGCCGGCCAGGCGGTTCAACCTGCAGATGCCGCCCACGACGCACGCAGTGCGGCTCGGCCGGCTGCTCGAGCAGCAGCCCGACTGGATCTGGACGGCCGTCGAGCCCTTCGAGCGCGGCGGCGCGGCGCGCCTGACCCAGGGAAGCGCTGCCTAACCCACGTGGCCGCGCTGCACGGCGAAATCCGGATGAATGCGAGACGAGCGACGAAGGTCGTACCGCGTGGTACGAAGCCGAGGAGCGAGGCGAAGCAGGCGCCGGATTTCGCAGCAGCCCGGAGGGACGGGGCTGGGCGGGCGGTCTGCCTTGTCGCGCGGCTTGCGAAGGCGCCCGGCCTTGGCTGCGCCGCGCCTCATTTGCCAAATGAGGCATCCCATCCCGCCCAGCCCCGTCGCGACCGCGCGGGTTAGGCAGAGCTTCCCTAGGCGGATGACCCAGGACCGCTACGCCGAGATCCACCGGAGCCACCGGTGGGACGTTCCCGCGCGCTTCTCGATCGCG
>DASQBO010000247.1:0-3322 GCA_035635175.1 Casimicrobiaceae bacterium
ACCCGCGAAGCCGGCGCCGAGGTCGCCCTGCCACGCGGCTTCGACGCCCTTGCGCTCGGTCTTCGCCGCGTTCTTGTAGGTCGTCCGTCCTCCGGTCGACGTGTCGACGACGATCTCGTCGGACGTCTTCACGTCGAAGACCGCCACGTTGACGCGCTGCGTGCGACTGATCAGCGCCTTGAGGCCGGCCTCGGCCGAGTCGCTGACCGACGGCTGGAGCGCGAGGTTCAGCCCCGAACCGACCGGCCGGTACGCGAGCTCGATGAAGGTCGGCGTCTCGAAACCCTGGCCATAGTTCGCGTACAGATTGAGCCGGTCGGTCACGTGCCAGACGGCGCCGACGACCGGGCTCCCGTGACTGTAGTTGCGCTGCCCGCTGTCGTCGGGATTCCCCGGCGCGATGTAGTGGTCGGACGTGTCGAAGCGGACGTTGCTGTAGCGGTAGCCGGCAAGCAACGACAGCGCGTCGAGAGGCGCGAACTCCAGCTGCGCGTAGCCGTCGCCGTTGCCCACGCTGTCCGTCTCGTCGCGGCGCAAGTCACCCAGCTGGCCGTTGTTGTTGACGAAACCCTTGCGCTGGTCGCGCTGCGTCTCGGCGTTGCCGCCGAGCGTGAGCGTGCCGGGACGATCGGCCAGGCGAAAGCGGTAGATCACCCGGGCATCGACGCCGCCGAAGCTGCGGTCGATGTCGCTCACGCCACCCGACGACGTCGCACCGATGCCGGGAAGCGCGAGGAACTGCCGCACCGAGCGAGTGCCGCCGTACCCGGTCACGCGAAGGTCGGCATCCTCGGTCAGCTTCTGCAGGACCGTCGCCCCGGCCTGCCGCTGGCTCACGGTCTTGCGTGTGTCGAAGAGTACCGCCGCCGGGTCAGCCTGCCGCGGATTCGCCTCCCACTGCGCGCGCGTCAGCCCGAGCGGGTCCTCCGCCTCCGGCTGGTAGAGCGCGTTCGCGACGATGACGATCGAGGTGTCCGGCGAGGCGTCGAGGCGCAGCTTGACGTTGCCCAACTCGCGCGACGCGTGGCTGTGGTCGCGGTAGCCGTCGATCGTGAAGTAGTTGCCGGCGAGCAGGTAGTTGACGGCGCCGGACTGGCCTCCCGCCCTGGCGATCGTGTTCCACGTCCCGTAGCTGCCACCGATCACCTGGCCGCCCGCGATCGGCGGCACCGGGCCGTCCTCGGTGAACACCGAGATCACGCCGCCCGATGCGTTGCCGTAGAGCGAGGAGAAAGGCCCGCGCAGCACCTCGATCCGCTGCGCCGAGGCAAGGCTGAAGCTGCCCGTCTGGCCCTGCCCGTCGGGCATCGTCGCAGGAATGTAATCCTGGTAGAGGCGCACGCCCCGCACGCCGAAGTTCGCGCGCGCGCCGAACCCGCGGACGGACACCTGCAGGTCCTGCGCGTAGTTCCAGCGGTTCTGGACCGAGATGCCGGGTATGCCGGCCAGCGATTCCGAGAGGTTGACCTGCAGCTGGCCGTTCTGGATCCGGTCGCGGTCGACGCTGTCGATCGCGAGCGGCAGGTCGAACGCGCGCTCGTCGGTGCGCGTCGCGGTGACCACGATCGGATCGAGGCGCGGCACCGCGCGCTCCTGCGCCGACACGGCGCCCGCGGCTGCGGCGACGGCGGTCGCGACGGCGCCCGCGACGCAGTTCGCCAAGGGACGCGTTCTGAAGCGGCGGGACGGGGGCATGACGAGGGCGGGCACGCAAAGTCGTGTAGCATAAAGGACCGCTGTTGCATCGCCTAGCGCGTCCCCTCTTCCTCGTCCCTGCCCCGGTCATGCGTTGCTTCGGATTCCTCCTCGCAACCGCGCTCTGCGCCGGCGTGCCGGTGCCATCCGCGCTCGCCGCCGCGCTCGCCTACGCGTCGAACGAGGGATCGGCCTCGGTGTCGGTGATCGACACGGCGACGGACAAGGTCGTCGCGACGATCAAGGCCGGCCAGAAGCCGCGCGGCATTGCGCTGTCCCGTGACGGAAGCCGGCTCTATCTGTCCGACCAGACCTCCGGCACCCTGATCGTCGTCGACACGGCGAAGCGCACCGAGGTCGGGCGGGTGAAGCTCGGCGACTCGCCGGAGGCGATCTACCTTTCGCCCGACGGACGCTTCGTCTCGGCGGCGATCGAGGAGAACGACCAGGTCCTGATCGTCGACACCGCGGCGCTCGCGGTCGCCCGGGCCGTGAAGATCCGCGGCAAGAATCCCGAGCACGCCGTATGGAGCCCCGACGGGAAGTGGCTCTACGCCAGCGCCGAGGAAGCCGACTCCGTCGACATCATCGACGTCGCGAAGGGCGAGGTCGTGAAGTCGGTGAAGGTCGGCGACCGGCCTCGCGGCATCGGTTTCCTGCCGGACGGCAGCCGCGCGTACGTCGCGGCGGAGCACGCGGACATCGTCAACGTCATCGACACCGGGACGCAAGAGGTGATCGCGCGCATCAAGGCCGGCAAGCGCTCGAACGGCATCGTCGTCCACCCGGACGGCAAGCGGGTCTTCGTGAGCTCGGGCGGCGAGGGCACGGTCCAGGTGATCGACACTGCGACGAACGCGATCGTCGCGACGGTCGCCGTCGGCAAGCGGCCGTGGAACATGGCGCTCACCCCTGACGGGAAGAAGCTCTACGTCGCGTGCGGCCGCTCGAACGCGGTCGCGGTCGTCGACACCGACACGAACGCGAAGATCGCCGAGATCCCGGTCGGCGAACTGCCCTGGGGTGTCGCGATCCGCTGAGCTTCGCCTGCTGCGGGCGGCGCTCGCGGTCGCTGCCGCGACGGAGGGCGCGTTCGCGGCGGGACAATCGGCTCCCGTCGTGCCTCTGCGCCCGGTCGAGGTCGTCGGCACCGCGCCCCTGCCCGGGCTTGGCACGCCCGTCGAGCAGGTGCCGTCGAACGTCCAGTCGTTCGGCGCGGGCGAGCTCGAGCGGCAGCGCACGGGCGGCGTCGCGGAGTTCCTCAACTTCAACGCGAACAGCACCTCGCTCGGCTCGCCGACGGGCAACGCCTTCCAGCCCGACGTGAGCTTCCGCGGCTTCACCGCCTCCGCGCTGCTCGGGACGCCGCAGGGCCTCTCCGTGTTCCAGGACGGCGTGCGGATCAACGAGGCGTTCGCCGACGTCGTCAACTGGGACCTCCTGCCCAGGAATGCGGTCGCGTCGATGCAGCTGCTGCCCGGATCGAATCCGGTGTTCGGGCTCAACACGCTGGGCGGCGCGCTGACGATCCAGATGAAGGACGGCTTCCGCTACGACGGCCTGAATGCCTCGGTCTCCGCCGGCTCGTTCAATCGGGTCGAGGTGTCGGCCGACGGCGGCTATCGCG
>DASQBO010000248.1:0-1683 GCA_035635175.1 Casimicrobiaceae bacterium
CCGGCTCGCCATCGCGCCCGCGTGCCTGTGGTCCGGCGGCGAATGCCTGACGGCGGTGGCGCGCCGCGAAATCGAACGCGCCTTCGGCTGCCGGGTGGTCAACGAGTACGGGGCCTCCGAATGCATGAGCATGGCGGTCGGCTGTGACGCCGGCTGGCTGCACGTCAACGCCGATTGGGTCGTGCTCGAGCCGGTCGACCGGCGCTATCGGCCGACGCCGCCCGGGGAGCCGTCAGAGACCGTGCTCGTCACGAACCTCGCGAACCGCGTGCAGCCGATCATCCGCTACGACCTCGGCGACAGCGTCGTGCTGCGGCGGGAGCCCTGCGGCTGCGGGAGCCCGCTTCCCGTCGTCGAGGTCGCGGGCCGGAGCGAGGACATTCTGATCCTGGCCGACGCCGCTGGGCGGCCGGTTCGGCTGCTCCCGCTCGCGCTCGAGACGGTGATCGAGCAGGCGACGGACGCGCACCCGATCCAGGTCGTGCGCGTCGGCGGCGGTGGCCTTCGACTGCGCCTGCCGCCGCTCGCATGGCCGGCCCGCAATGCGGCCTGGGCGCGGGCGTCGGCGGCGCTCCGCGCCTGGCTCGACCGGCAGGGGCTCGCGAACGTCCCGATCGAGCTCGACGCGGATGACGCGGGCCTCGACCCCGCGAGCGGCAAGCTGCGGCGCATCGTCGCCGGGACCCCGCGGCGGCGCACGCGCGCGCAGCGCGGACGGCGGGCTCAGATCGAGTAGTCGAGCACCGCGAAGACGTGGCAGGCGGTGCCGGCCACGACGAAGAGGTGCCACACGAAGTGCGCGTAGCGCAGCTTCGAGTCGAGGACGAAGAACACGACGCCGACGGTGTACGCGGCGCCGCCGCAGGCGAGGAGCGCGAGCCCCGGCAGCGGCACCGCGGCGGCGAGCGGCTTCACCGCGACGACGACGAGCCAGCCCATCGCGAGATAGAGCCCCGTCGACACCACCGGATGCCCGGCGCGGTCGAGCGCCTTGAGCGTGATGCCGACGGCTGCCAGCGCCCAGACGAGCCCGAACAGCGTCCAGCCCCACGGCCCTTCGAGCGCGCCGAGCGCGAACGGCGTGTAGCTTCCGGCGATGAACAGGAAGATCGCGCCGTGGTCGAGCTTGCGGAAGAGCCGCTTCGCCGCGGCGTGGGGAAGGGCGTGGTATAGCGCGGAGACCGCGTAGAGCAGCACCATCGTCGCCGCGAACACCGAGGTCGCCGCCACGTGCATCGCGCTGCCGTGCCGGACTGCGGCGACGACGAGGATCGGCACCGCCGCGGTTGCGGCGAGCAGCGCCGTCGCGTGGCTCGCAGCGTTGGCGAGCTCCTCGCCGCGGGTCTGGGGGCGTTCCTCGGGAATGGTCATGACTGGACTCTAGCATCCGACGTGCCAGGCGGCCGGACGGTCATCGCGCGGCCGCCGGCGGTCGCGCGGGGCGAGCCTCGGGGAAGCGCGGGACGCGGCGCGGCGTGCCGTGGCAGCGAAAGTTGTCTAGACTGCGCGCGGCGCCGGGCGTTCCGCGTCGCCATTCGGCAACACTTCCTTCGACCAGAGAGGACCCCGATGAGCACGCGCTTCCTCAAGACCGCCGTCGTCTACTTCGTTCTCGCCATCGCGCTCGGCATCTACATGGGCGCGATGCAGGACGTCACGCAGCGCCCGGTCCACGCCCATCTG
>DASQBO010000249.1:0-2699 GCA_035635175.1 Casimicrobiaceae bacterium
GTCGCGTCGACGATCGTCCACTTCTACTCGTCGAGCCACCTCGCGGCGGTGACGGCGCTGAAGCAGCTCGACAGCGAGTTCGAGTCCGTGTCCGCGTCGCTCAAGGTTCCGTTCTACAAGACGTTCTGGCGCGTCACCGTCCCGGTGTGCCTGCCGACGGTGATCGACATCGGCCGCTACTACTTCGTCAACGCGATGACGACGATCTCGGCGGTCGTCTTCCTCTACTCGCCGAGGACGACTCTGGTCTCGATCTCGATCGTCAAGCTGGACGAGGCAGGCAGCGTGGGGCCGGCGGCTGCCGTGGCGACGCTGATCGTCGCGACGTCCGCCGTCGTGACGATAGCCTCGCTGGCTGCCGAGGGCTGGCTGCTCGGCCGAACGCAGGCGTGGCGCCGGCTCGCGCGCTAGGCGTCTTTCCCACCGGAGATTCCGAATGAGCCTCTTTTCCCGCGATCCGATCCTGCTCACGCCGGGGCCTCTCACGACCTCCCTCGCGACCAAATCGGCGATGCTGCGCGATTGGGGGTCGTGGGACGCCGCGTTCAACGCGGTCACCGGCGAGGTGCGACGGAAGCTCCTCGACGTGATCCACGGTCGCGACACGCATGTCTGCGTGCCGATGCAGGGCAGCGGGACCTTCTCCGTCGAGGCCGCCGTGAACACGCTGGTCCCGCGCGACGGCCACGTGCTGGTCCTCGTCAACGGCGCCTACGGGACGCGTCTCGCGAAGCTCACGAAGATGATGGGGCGTCGGCTCTCGACGTTCGAGACCGCCGAGGACGTGCCGACGACGCCGGAGGACGTCGACCGCCTACTCGGGGCGGACCCGTCGATCACGCACGTCGGGCTCATCCACTGCGAGACGTCGACCGGCATCCTGAATCCGCTGCCCGAGATCGCGGCCGTCGTCGCTCGCCACGGCCGCAGGCTGATCGTCGACGCCATGAGCTCCTTCG
This sequence comes from Casimicrobiaceae bacterium, assembly GCA_035635175.1. GTDB lineage: Bacteria > Pseudomonadota > Gammaproteobacteria > Burkholderiales > Casimicrobiaceae > CAIWHR01. The sequence goes on from DASQBO010000249.1 coordinate 960, forward strand.
CGGCGATCGGCATCGACGCGCGGACGACGCCGTTCGACGCGCTGATCGCCGCCTCGGGGAAGTGCGTCGAGGGGCCGCCGGGGATGGGCTTCGTCCTCGCGCGGCGGAGCGCGCTCGAGACGTGCGGCGGCAACTCAAGTTCGCTCGCGCTCGACCTCCACGACCAGTGGGCGTACATGGAGCGCACCACGCAATGGCGCTACACGCCGCCGACGCACGTCGTCGTCGCGTTCGACGCGGCGCTCGACCAGCTCGCCGCGGAAGGCGGGCAGCCGGCGCGGCTCGCGCGCTACACGCGCAACTGCGAGACGCTCGTCGCCGGCATGGCCGAGCTCGGGTTCCGCGTGTTCCTGAAGCCCGAGGTCCAGGCGCCGATCATCGTGACGTTCCACGCCCCGGCGGATCCCGCCTACACGTTCAGGAAGTTCTACGAGGGCGTTCGCGACAAGGGCTTCATCCTGTACCCGGGCAAGCTCACGCAGGTCGAGACGTTCCGGGTCGGGTGCATCGGCGCGATCGGGCCCGACGAGATGCGGCAGGCGGTCAACGCAGTGCGCGACACGCTGGCCGAGCTCGGCATCCGGCAGGTCGCCCCGATCGGGAGCGCCCGCGCGGCGGCCTGACGGGGGCGGCCGATCAGTCGCAGCTTGCGCATTCCGGCCGCCGCAAGGCGTCGAGCGCGGGCCACTCGCGCGACGCGCGGGGAATCGCGCCCTCGCGCAGCAGCCAGTCGAGGACGACGAGGCTCGCGTCGGCGGTGACGACGTCCGCGCCGGTCGCGTTGGCGATCAGCTGCGCGGCGGTCGCGACGTCGACGCGGCGCCAGGCGACGACCTCGCCGTCGTGGCCCGCGGGGGCGAAGCCCGGCGGCAACCAGAGATCGTGGACGAAGATCGTTTCGCGCTGGACGCCGTCGGGCTGGCCGCGACAGATCTCGAGGGTCCCGGCGGGCACCGCCCGCGCGGCCAGCTCCGCGTCGATGCCCGCTTCTTCCCACGCCTCCTTGACGACCGTCGCGGCCACGCTGCTTCCCGCTGCGATGCCGCCGCCGACGAGATTGTCGAGCCGGCCGGGGTCGATGGCCTTGGCCGGACTGCGGCGCGCGAACCACACCGTCACTCCGCCGTCCTCGCGGACGAGGCCGTTGACGTGGGCCGCGAAGGTTCGAATCCCGAAGTAGCGCGCAGCCGCGCGCTCGAGTTCCAGCCAAGGGCGCCCGCCGAGCTCGGCGGCGACGGCGTAGCGCTCGTCGCGCCACGCGCTCAGCGCGCCCTCGGCGGCGAGCGTGCGGGCGACCTCGTCGAGCGCGCGCGTGCGCGCGTCGAAGCCGGCGACCTCGGGCGCGAACGCGAGTCCGCCGTCGCTGGCGCGGAACACCCGGGAGAATCGGAGCGCGCGAGCGAGGCGGGGCTCGTCGAGCCATCCGACCACGTGCCCGTCGACTCGCCACGGGCGCAGGCTGCGGGGCGGGGGCGCGAGCTCTGCCGTGAGCCGCGCGCGAATCGCCGTTACAATGTCGACGCCGATCATGCAGCATTCTAGCCGCCGACCGTGAGCGCCGACGTCCTCGCGCTGTTCGACCTCGACCATACGCTGGTCCAGCACGACAGCGACGAGCAGTGGGTCGGATTCCTGGTGGACGAGGGTGCGCTCGACCGCGTCCAATGGGACATCGCGAATCGCGACCTGATCGCCCGCTTCAACCGCGGCGAGGCGGGCGCCATCGAGTTCACCGAATTC
>DASQBO010000250.1:0-8057 GCA_035635175.1 Casimicrobiaceae bacterium
TTTCCAGTGGAGCACGGCCGCCGAATCCGCCGCGACGGATCCCGCGCGCAAGGCGCAGATCGCGCAGGAGATGGGCGACGTGCTGATTTACCTCGTGCGACTCGCCGAGGTGCTCGACATCGACCTCGTGACCGCCGCGACAGAGAAGCTCGCGCAAAACCGCCTCAAGTACCCGATCGAGAAGGCGAAGGGCCGCGCGACCAAGTACCTCGAGCTCGAGTAAGCGGGGCGATCTACTGCGAGATCAGCCCGAGCATTGCGGGCCACGCCACGACGTCCTCGGGGGCAGCGCGTCCGATGCGCTCGCCAGCAGCTGCACTCCCTACGCCGTGACGCTCATGCGCACCGGCATCCGCCGCCGGCCCCACTGCCCGCCGACGCTGTCGAAGCGTCCGGGCACCTCGGCGCCGCAGTGCCTGCACGCGCCGGCGGGCGTTAGGTCGTAGCGCAGGATCTCGTGCCAGTCGCGGACGATGAGCGGCTTCGCGCAGCCCGGGCAGAACGTCGTGCCGCCCGTGCGGTCGTGCACGTTGCCCGTGTAGACATAGCGGATGCCTTCGGCGAGCGCGATCTCCCGCGAGCGCGTGAGCGTCGCGGCCGGAGTGTGCGCCAAGTCGGTCATCTTGTAGTCGGGGTGGAACGCGGTGAGGTGCAGCGGGACGTCCGGGCCGAGCTCGCGGACGATCCACTTGCTCATCGCCTCGATCTCCGCGGCGGAATCGTTCTTGCCGGGGATGAGCAGCGTCGTCAGCTCGAACCAGCAGTCCGTCTCGTGCTTCAGGTAGACGAGCGTGTCGAGCACCGGCTGCAGCCGCGCGCCGCAGAGCTTCACGTAGAAGTCGTCGGTGAAGCCCTTGAGGTCGACGTTCGCGGCGTCCATCTTCGCGTAGAACTCGCGCCGCGCTTCCGCGCCGATGTAGCCCGCCGTGACGGCGACCGTCTTGATGCCGAGCTCGTGGCACGCGTCCGCCGCGTCCATCGCGTACTCGGCGAAGATCACCGGGTCGTTGTAGGTGAAGGCCACGCTCTTCGAGCCAGAGCGCTGCGCCGCTTCCGCGATCTGCCGCGGCGACGCGGCGTCCATCAGCGTGTCCATCTCGCGCGACTTCGAGATGTCCCAGTTCTGGCAGAACTTGCACGCGAGGTTGCAGCCCGCGGTGCCGAACGAGAACACCGACGAGCCGGGGTAGAAGTGGTTGAGCGGCTTCTTCTCGATCGGGTCGATGCAGAAGCCGGACGAGCGTCCGTAGGTCGTGAGCACGATCGTATCGCCCTCGCGCTGCCGGACGAAGCACGCGCCGCGCTGTCCCTCGTGCAGCCGGCAGTCGCGCGGGCAGAGATCGCACTGGATGCGGCCGTCGTCGAGTCGGTGCCACCAGCGTCCGGGATGGTTCATGTGCGCAACGCCTCCGATTCGAACTCGCTCTCGGCCCACTTGACGACCGTGTAGCGCGCGACGCCGAGCTGCGTCGTACGCACGCTCGCCGGCACACCTGCCTTCTGTCGCAGCGCCGCGACGAACTCGCGTGGATCGGGCAGCGATTCCCAGACCTGCGGCAGGAACGTCGCCCGCCGATGCCCACTGTGCAGGACGACGCCGTCGACGCCGGGCCGGAGCTGCAGCAGGAGGTGCTCCTCGTCGTCGAAGGCGACCGGCACGTGCCGGGACAGCAGCGACACCTCGACCGACGTCCGAATGTACTCCGCCGCCGCGAGCGGCGGAAAGCGCGGGTCGCCGAACGCGGCGGCGACGGCGTTCGCGCGCACGTCCACCGCCAGGGCGCGCCGCGGCTCGAGCGAGCCGATGCAGCCGCGGAGCTCCGCGTCCTTACGCAGCGTCACGAACGTCGCGCCGGGCTCGGCCAACGCAGGATGCGCCGCGGTGCCGTGGCGGGCGAGGCCGAGCTCGGCACCGATCGCGCCGCGCGCGAGCGCGAGAAGCGCGCGTCCGAGGTCACGATCCGGCATGCGGGCCTCCCTCGGCGAAGGCGAATGCCGCGTAACCGACGACGCGCGAGCGATCGCCCGCAGTGTCGCCGGAATTGCGGAGATCGAGGAGCTCCGGCACGAGACCGTGGCGCCGCGCGCACAGCGCGAGCCCGTTGATCGGGGTCGCGCCGCAGGCCTGCTCGTGATCGAGCGCCGACGACAGCGCGAGGATGCCCTCCGCACTCCCCCGGTCGAGCGCGCAGGCGTCGGCGTACCCGTGATAGTGAGACAGGTCCGAGCTGACGAGAATCAGGGTCTCGGGGCCGCCCCACAGGCGCTCGATCACGTCGGCGACCTCGTCGGGCGTGGCCGCACCGACGGCGAACGGCACGATGCGGAAGTCGTCGAGCACGGCCTGCAGGAAGGGGAGCTGGACTTCGAGCGAGTGCTCCTGCGCGTGCGCGGCGTCGTCCTCGACCACTTGGGGCAGCGCGAGGGCGAGCGCCGCGGCCTTGCGGTCGACCTCGACCTCGCCCAGCGGCGTCGCGAATGCGCGGGCGGTCGGCAGCGCGAGGCCGCGCACGGCGACGCGGTGGGTCGGGCCCAGCAGCACGACGCGGCGAATCGTCGCATGGGAACCGGCGAGCCGCGCGTACGCGGCGGCCGCGATGGGTCCGGAATAGACGTAGCCCGCATGCGGCACGATCAGCGCCTTGGGCCGCGCACCGGCCGCGCGCGGGCGCGTCGCCGCCTCGACCAGGCAGTCGCGAACGTTGGCCGCCAGGGCGGCGTGTGAACCGGGGTAGAACATGCCGGCCACGGCGGCCGGCCTCACGTCGCGCATCCGACACCTCGAAAGTCGGAGGCCCGCTGGCGGGCGAAGGACTCGGCCGCCGCGCAATGCCGCCCCTTGAGCCTGCCTTGCAGGATCCGTCGGGGGCGCCGATGGAGCGTATTGTTGGGGTGCCGACGCGGGAATTCAACCGCCGGTCAGGCCCGCTCGGCGAGCCCCAGCCTCACCCCCAGCGCGACGAACGCCGCTCCCGCCGAGCGGCGCAGCCACGTGGCCACCGTCGAATTCGCCGAAAACCGCTGCGCCACGGTCGCGGAGAGCCACGCGACGAGCAGGTTCCACAGCGTCCCGTTGACGTTGAACACCGCGCCCAGGAACAGGAACGCCGCGGCCTTCCGCGGCGCATCCGCGTCGATGAACTGCGGAAGAAACGCGAGGAAGAACAGCGCGACCTTCGGGTTCAGCACGTTGGTGAGAAAGCCCTGCGCGAACACCCGGGCGAGCGGCGCCGGCGGCAGCGCGGCGGGGGCGGCGGGGCGGGACCGCGACGCGAGCAGCGTCGCCCCGAGGTACACCAGGTACGCGGCGCCGATCCATTTGACGACCGCGAACGCGGTCGCCGACGTCGCGAGGATCGCGGAGAGCCCGAGCGCAGCGGCGAGCGTGTGCACGATGCACCCGGCGCCGATGCCGAGCGCGGCGACCGCGCCGGCGCGCGCACCCTGCGTCGTTCCGCGCGCGACGATGTAGAGCGTGTCGGCGCCGGGCGTCACGTTGAGCAGCAGCCCCGCCAGGACGAAGAGCCCGAGGTCGTGGATGCCGTCCATGCGCCGGCCGCGCGCTCAGCCCTCGGTCGCGGGGAGGCGCACGCGGTAGTTCGCCGATTTCTCGTCGCGCTCGAGCTGGACCACGCCGCGGCGCGCGGCTTCCTCGAGCAGTGCCGTGAACAGCCGGAAGCCGTAGTACGACTCGTTGAAACCCGGGTTGCGCCGCTTCAGCGCCTGCTTGACCATGGAGCCCCAGATCGTCTCGTCCTCGCCGCGCTCGGCGGCGAGCGCCTCGACCGTGTCCGCGATCAGGTCGACCGCCTCCTGCAGGCGCTCCTCGTCGTCCTTCTTCGCCGGCGGCGCCGCATTGCCCGCCGCCTTGGCCGGCTTGCCGTTGCCGCCCGCGGGCTTCGCCGCGGCCTTGCGCGACGGGGGCTTCCTCTTCTCGCGCACGAGGTCGTCGTAGTAGATGAACTCGTCGCAGTTCTTGATCAGGAGATCGGAGGTCGAGTTCTTCACGCCCACGCCGATCACGACCTTCGCGTTCTCGCGGAGCTTCGAGACGAGCGGCGAGAAATCGGAGTCGCCGCTGATGATGACGAACGTGTCGACGTGCGATTTCGTGTAGCAGAGGTCGAGGGCGTCGACGACCATCCGGATGTCGGCCGAGTTCTTGCCCGACTGGCGCACGTGCGGGATCTCGATCAGCTCGAAGGAGGCCTCGTGCATCGGCGCCTTGAACGCCTTGTAGCGCTCCCAGTCGCAGTACGCCTTCTTGACGACGATGCTGCCCTTGAGCAGCAGGCGCTCGAGGACCTTGCCGATGTCGAACTTCTCGTACTGGGCGTCGCGCACGCCGAGCGCGATGTTCTCGAAGTCGCAGAACAGCGCCATGTTGGTGGCATCGGGCGAATGGGTCATGCGGGCTCCGCATTCCTGGCGCCGGCGAGGCGCGGCGATGGCCGTACGATACCAGCCCCGGTCTGCCGCGGCGCGCCAGGCCCGCGGGCAGCGCGGCCGACCTGGTCGTCAGGCACGCCTGCGGCAGGCAACGCTTCGTCGGCCCGCCGCGCAGCGGTGCGTCGTCGCGGTAGAATGACCGGCGATCGCTTCCATCCCTGGGGAGGGGTTTCATGCGCCGCATCGTCATCGCTGCCGCGGCCCTGCTGCCGCTGGCGACGCTCGCCGCCGACAAGTTCGTGCTCGAGAGCGCCGAGGTCAAGCCGAACGTGCGGATAGCCGACGCGCAGATCTACAAGGGCTTCGGGTGCGAAGGCGGCAACGTCTCGCCGTCGCTGACGTGGAAGGACCCGCCGGCCGGCACGAAAAGTTTCGCGGTGACCGTCTACGACCCCGACGCGCCGACCGGGAGCGGCTGGTGGCACTGGGTCGCGTTCAACATCCCGGCCGACGTCCGGTCGCTGCCCGCCGGCGCCGGCAATCCCGCGTCCGGCAAGATGCCGAAAGCCGCCGTGCAGTCGGTCACCGATTTCGGCGCGCCCGGATACGGCGGCCCGTGCCCGCCGCGCGGCGACCGTCCGCACCGCTACATCTTCACCATCCACGCGCTCAAGATCGACAGGCTCGATCTCGACGAGAAGGCGATGCCCGCGCTCGTCGGCTTCATGCTGGCGCAGAACCGCCTCGCGCGCGCGACGTTCACGGCGACGTACAGCCGCCGATAGCGCGCGCTTCCCCGTGAGCACGCCGCTGCCGGCGCTGTCGCTGCTCGAGACGCGCGTGCTGGGCGTGCTGGTCGAGAAGCAGCACACGACGCCGGACGCGTATCCGCTGTCGCTGAACGCCCTCGCCGCCGGCTGCAACCAGAAGACCAGTCGCGATCCGGTCCTCGACGCGTCCGACGCCGACGTCCAGGCGGCGATCGACCGGCTGCGCGGCCTGACCCTCGTCGTCGAATCGAGCGGCGGGCGGGTGATGCGATACGCGCACAACGTCGAGCGCGTGCTCGGCGTGCCGTCGCAGTCGGTCGCGCTCCTGGCCGCGCTGATGCTGCGCGGGCCGCAGACCGTAGGCGAGCTCCGGATCGGCACCGAGCGGCTGCACCGCTTCGCCGACGTCTCCGCGGTCGAGGGTTTCCTCGACGAGCTCGCGCAGCGGCCGGCGGGAGCGCTCGTCGCCGAGTTGCCGCGCCAGCCGGGGACGCGCGAGACGCGCTGGGCGCATCTCCTGTCCGGGACGCCTGCCGACGCCGCTCCGTCGGGCGCCCGCCCGACGCCGAACGTCGAACCGCGCGACGTGGCCGACGTCGCCGCCCTCAGGGCCGACCTCGCGCGTGTCGAAGGCGAGATCGCGGCGCTCAAGAACGTGGTCGCGCGCCTCTGCGCGGAGCTCGGCGTCGAGCGCTGACGTCGGGGCGCGGTAGCGCCGCGCTGCGAGCGGATGGCACAATGACAGTCTGTCGCGCCGTTCTGGCGGCGCGTCCGGCCACGTCCCGGGGAAGCCCATGGATTACGCGAACATGATCGACACCGCCAAGCCGGTGCTCGTCGCCTTCGGCCTCAAGGTGCTCGGGGCCGTCGCCATCTACGTCGTCGGCCGGTGGCTCATCGGCATCCTGGGCACGCTGATCCAGAAGGCGCTCGAGCGGCAGAGGATCGAGCCGACGGTGATCCGCTACGTCGGCAACACGATCAACGTCGCGCTCAACGTCCTCCTCGTCATCGGGATCCTCGGCTACTTCGGAGTCGAGACGACGTCGTTCGCCGCGCTGATCGCCGCGATCGGCATCGCGATCGGCGCCGCCTGGAGCGGGCTCCTCGCGAACTTCGCGGCGGGCGCGTTCATCCTGATGCTGCGCCCGTTCAAGGTCGGCGACTACGTTCTGGCCGGCGAGGTCGAAGGCACGGTTCGCGCGGTCGGCATGTTCACCACCACGATCGACACGCCGGACAACGTGCAGACCTACGTGGGGAACGCCAAGGTCATGGGCGGGACGATCAAGAACTTCTCGACGAACGCCTATCGCCGCGTCGACCTGACGGCGCAGCTCGACCACAGCGTGGATCCCGGCGACGCCGTGCGCCGGCTCAAGGAGGCGCTGGCGAAGATCGCGAACGTCGTGCCGGAGCCGAAGCCCGACGTCGAGATCCTGTCGTTCAACGAGCGCGGGCCGGTCCTCGCGGTGCGCCCGTACGTGCACACCGATCACTACTGGCAGGTGTACTTCGACACCAACCGGACGATCCGGGAGACGTTCGGCGCCGCGGGCTATCCCGCGGCCGAGTCGCACCACTTCGTGCGGCAGCGCGCGGCCTGATCGATTTCATCACTCGAACCGAGGAGAGCGGACATGGGACTCTTGGACGGATTGCTGGGCGGACTGATGGGCGGGATGTCGGGCAGCGGCACCGCGGCGCAACAACAGAATCCGCTGCTGCAGATCGCCTTGCAGCTCCTCCAGCAGAACGGCGGTCTGCAGGGAATGCTGTCGAAGTTCCAGCAGGCCGGCTACGGCGCGCAGGCGGACTCGTGGGTGTCGACCGGCCAGAACATGCCGATCTCCGCCGACGCGCTCCAGCAGGTGCTGGGCCACGGCCAGCTCGCGCAGATCGCGCAGCAGCTCGGCATGTCGCGGGGCGAAGCCGCCGGCGGGCTCGCGTCGCTGCTGCCGCAGATGGTCGACCGCATGACGCCGCAGGGACAGGTGCCGGCCGACCACAACGACATCGTCGCGCAGGCGCTCGAGCTCCTGACCAAGAGAACCGCCTGAGCGCGCGTATACAATGCATGGGCCGGACGGCGCTCCCGTCCGGCCTTTTTTGTCGATCCTCGGCATGGACTCCCCGTCACTCGCCACCGCGCTGATCCTCGGCATCGTCGAAGGGCTGACCGAGTTCCTGCCCGTGTCGTCGACGGGCCACCTGATCGTCGCCGGTTCGCTCCTGGGCTACACCGGCGAGCAGGCGAAGACCTTCGAGATCGTGATCCAGGCAGGCGCGATCCTCGCAGTCTGCTGGGAATACCGCGCCCGCCTGGGCACGGTGCTGCGCGGACTCCTCGCCGACGCGAGCGCCCAGAGGTTCGCCGTCAACCTCGCCATCGCGTTCCTGCCGGCGGCCGTGCTCGGCCTCGTGTTCGCCAAGGCGATCAAGGCGCACCTGTTCGCGCCCGTGCCGGTCGCCGTCGCCTTCGTCGCAGGCGCGCTCGTGATACTGTGGGCCGAGCGCCGGCAGCGCGCGCGACCCGAGACGGTGCGTGTCGACTCCGTCGACGCGATGCGCTGGACCGATGCGCTCCTCGTCGGGTGCGCGCAGGCGTTCGCGCTCGTGCCGGGCACGTCGCGCTCGGGGGCGACGATCATCGGCGGGATGCTGTTCGGGCTCTCGCGGGTCGCCGCGACCGAGTTCTCGTTCTTCCTCGCGATCCCCACGTTGTTCGCCGCGACCGGATACTCGCTGTGGAAGGACGCGTCGCTCGTCGCCCTGCGCGACGCACCGGCGTTCGGCGTCGGCTTCGTGGCGGCGTTCGTCTCCGCCTTCGCCTGCGTGCGCTGGCTGATCCGCTACGTCAGCCACCACGACTTCGTCCCCTTCGCCTGGTACCGCATC
>DASQBO010000251.1:0-2637 GCA_035635175.1 Casimicrobiaceae bacterium
GATCGCGGCGTCGCACACGTGGGCGAAGCGGAACCACTCGCGGGGCAGCTTCGCGAGCTCGTCCTGGCTCGACCCGGAGCGCCCGAAGTGCAGCATGTCGACGAGGATTCCCGCATTGGAGCGGTCGGCCGCGCGCACGACGCGCGCCGCCTCCGACAAGGTCCCGGTCTCGGTCCAGTGCGGGAACTCGAGACTCACGAAGAGGCCGCGGGCCTGCGCGAGGTCGCAGAGCCGGGCAAACCGTGCGGTGGCACGCGCACGGTCGGGATCGGGCAGCTGCGCGATGATGTGCGCTGCGCCGAGCTCCGCGGCCGCGTCGAGCTCCGGCTCGAAGCGCTCGGGCTCGAGCGACGGATCCATCCGGAACAGCTCGACGTCGAGCACGGTGACCCCCGTGTCGGCGAGCCGCGCGCGTGTCTCGCGCATCAGCGCGCGGTCGCGGGCGAGATCGTAGAGCACCTCCTGCGGCGTCACGCGGGTGATCCGCACGCCGACGTACTCGTAGCCCGTGCGCGCCGCCACCTCGACGAGTTGCGGCGGCGACAGCGACAGGACGGTCAGGTGCGCGAGCGAGTATTCGTGTCTCATGGCGGCCTCGTCCTGGCAGGTCGGCGCCTGGGGTCTGTTCACCGTGTCCGCGAGATCCTAGTCCGCGTGAACCGCGCCGCCGGTCGCCACGTGGTGCACCTTCTTGCCCGGCGAGTAGATGTCCATGATGTTCCAGTGCCCGGCGGTCGGGACGGGCTCGTTCTGCATCACGACGTCGATGACGAACGGCTTCTTCGCCTTGATGGCCTTCTCCAGCGCCGGCCGGAACTCGGCGGCCTTGTGGATCTTCACGCCGTCGATGCCGTAGGCCTTCGCGATCGCCGCGTAATCGGGCGAGTACGGCTTGCCGTCCTTTTCGAACACGGTGCCGAACGTCGTCCCGTAATGCGCCTTCTCGAGGCCGGCGATCGTGCCGAAAGCCATGTTGTTCATGATCACCCACACGACCGCGACGTCCTGCTCGAACGCGGTCGCGAGCATCGCTGGGTTCTGCCCGAAGCCGCCGTCGCCCACGAGCGCGACGACGACGCGATCGGGCTGCGCGATCTTGGCGCCGAGCGCCGCCGGCGCGCCGAAGCCCATCGTCGCATAGCCGCCCGGGGTGAAGATCGTGCCCGGCTCGAGGATCGGGAACTGTTGCCCGACGCCGTTCTTGTTCCAGCCCACGTCGGTCGTGATGAGCGCGTCGCGCGGCAGCGCGGCACGAACGTCGGCGAGGATCCGCTCCGGACGCATCGGGTATGCATCGCTCTCCATCGCCTTGCGGTTGCCGGCGACGAATTGCTTCCGGTTCGCCGCCATCTCGGCCACGAGCGCCGCTCTCGCGACACCCTTCGGCACGATCGTCCGCGCGACGCGATTGAGCACCCGCAGCGCTTCCTTGAGATCGGCGACCGCGCCGATCGCGGCCGGATAGTTGCGGCCGATCTCCGCGGGATCGACGTCGATGTGGATCAGCTGCGTCGGGGGGAAGTTGAACGTGTACTCGTCCTCCCACGAGCTGCAGTCCGCTTCCGAGAACCGCGTGCCCAGCCCGAGGATCCAGTCGGCGGCCTTGCACTTGTCGTTGATGTATTTCGTGCCCCAGAAGCCCGTCATCCCGAGGATCAGCGGGTGGTCGTCGGGCAGCGCGCCCTTGCCCATCAGCGTGTGCGCGACGGGCAGCGACAGGTGCTCGGCGAATTCGCGCATCTCGGTCGCGGCATCGGCGAGCAGGATGCCGCCGCCCACGTAGAGAATCGGCGTCTTCGCGGCGAGGAGCTGCTTCACGATCCTGGTCGCCGTCTCGTCGTCGAGCGACGGTTTCGCGAGCGACTTGACGTTACGGAGCACCCGCTCCCACAGCGCGACGTCGATCTCCTTCGAGAAGACGTCCATCGGCACGTCGACGAGCACGGGGCCGGGACGGCCGCTCTCGGCGAGCGTGAACGCCTTCTCGATGATTTCCGGGAAGAGATGCGGCGAGTCGACGCGCCACGCGCGCTTCACGAAGGGCCGGTAGATCTCGTACTGCGACGCGTCCGCGTGCAGGTTCACCTCCTGGTGCGGATGCTTGCCGAAGTAGTGCGACGGCACGTCGCCGGCGATGACGACCATCGGAATCGAGTCGAGCGCGGCGTTGGCGACGCCGGTTGCCGCGTTGGTGAGCCCGGGGCTCAGGTGCGACAGCACGACGGAGGCCTTCCTCGTGGCCCGCGCATAGCCGTCGGCTGCGTGCGCGGCGATCTGCTCGTGCCGCGTGTTTATGAACTTGATCTTCCTGCTCTTCGACAGCGCCGCCAGAACCGCGATGTTCGTATGCCCGCAGAGGCCGAAGACGTGTCGGACGCCACGCGCCTCCAGATATTTCACGAGCTGGTTAGCGATCGTGCCTTTCATCTGCCGCTTCTCCTCTGTTCGTCATTCCCGCGCAGGCGGGAATCCAGTGTCGTTCGACGAAGGTCGCTGGGTCCCGGCCTACGCGGGGACGACGAGAAATCTCAGGTCGTGATCGTCTCGACCTCGGCTTCGAGCGCCGGGTCGTAGAAAGGCCCGAAGAGCTCCTCGTCGGACGGCTTGTCCTCCTTGATCGGCACCGACACCCACGTC
>DASQBO010000252.1:0-7081 GCA_035635175.1 Casimicrobiaceae bacterium
GGCCAAGGCCGCCTGAGCGTTCCCGACCTACCGGAGAATCGCCATGCCCGACGACAAGAGCACGCTCGAACGCGCGACCCAGCTGCAGGGAATGGGCGCGTCCCGGCTGCGCAAGGAGGATGCGCGCTTCATCCGCGGCCGCGGCACCTACGTCGACGACATCAAGCTGCCGGGAATGCTGTTCGGCGCGATGGTGCGCAGTCCCTACGCGCATGCGCGGATCAAGTCGATCGACAAGTCGAAGGCGCTGGCCGTGCCCGGCGTCGTCGCGGTGCTGACCGCCGACGATCTCAAGCCGGTCAAGCTGCACTGGATGCCGACGCTGGGCGGCGACGTGCAAGCGGTGCTCGCCGACAAGAAGGTCTGCTTCCAGCTGCAGGAAGTCGCGATGGTGCTCGCGAGCGATCGCTACGCTGCGGCCGACGGCGCGGAGCAGGTCGTGGTCGAATACGAGGAGCTCCCGGTCATCGTCGATCCGAAGAAGGCGATGGCGAAGGATGCGCCGATCATCCGCGAGGACATCGCCGACAAGGACAACGTCGGCCACGGACCGCGCACGCACCCCAATCACATCTTCACGTGGGAGGCAGGCGACAAGGCGGCGACGGATGCGGCGTTCGCCGGCGCCGAGGTCGTGGTCCGCGAAGAGATCCTGAACCCGCGCGTGCACCCGTGCCCGCTGGAGACGTGCGGCTGCGTGGCGTCGTTCGACAAGGTCACGGGCCAGTTGACCGTGTACATGACCTCGCAGGCGCCGCACCTCGTGCGCACCGTCGTGGCGATGCTCTCGGGCATCCCCGAGAGCAAGATCCGCATCGTCGGCGGCGACATCGGGGGCGGCTTCGGCAACAAGGTTCCCGTCTATCCCGGCTACGTCGTCGCGATCGTCGCGTCGATCGTGACGGGCGTTCCGATCAAGTGGATCGAGTCGCGCATCGACAACATCTCGACGACCGGCTTCGCGCGCGACTATCACGGGGTGGGCGAGCTCGCGGCGGACAAGGACGGGCGCATCAAGGCGCTGCGCTTCACGGCGCTCGCCGACCACGGGGCGTTCAACTCGCACGTCTCCGCGACCAAGCTTCCGGCGGGGCTGTTCAGCATCTGCACCGGGTCGTACGCGATCCCCAAGGCGTATTGCCGGGTCGACGCCGTGTACACCAACAAGGCGCCCGGCGGCGTCGCTTACCGCTGCTCGCTGCGGGTGACCGAGGCGGTGTACCTGATCGAGCGGATGATGGACGTGCTCGCGCAGAAGCTCGGCCTCGACAAGGCCGAGATCCGCCGCCGCAATTTCGTGAAGGCGGAGCAGTTCCCGTACACGACCGCGTTCGGCTGGACGCTCGACAGCGGCAACTACCACGCCGCCCTCGACAAGGTGCTGAAGACGGTCGACTACGAAGGGCTGCGCCGCGAGCAGTCGGAAAAGCGCGCCCGGGGGGAGCTCATGGGCATCGGAATCTCGACGTTCACCGAGATCGTCGGCGCGGGGCCCACCAAGGTCTGCGACATCCTCGGGATCGGGCTGTTCGACAGCTGCGACATCCGCGTCAATCCGACCGGGAGCGCGATCGCGCGGCTCGGCACGATGAGCCAGGGCCAGGGGCACGCGACGACGTACGCGCAGATCATCGCCACCGAGCTCGGCCTGTCGTCGGACGAGATCCAGATCGAGGAGGGTGACACGGACAAGGCGCCGTACGGCGCGGGCACCTGGGGCTCGCGGTCGACGCCGGTCGGCGGCGCCGCCGCGGCGATGGCGGCGCGCAAGATCCGGGCGAAGGCGCAGAAGATCGCCGCGCACCTGCTCGAGGTCGGCGAGGGCGATCTCGAGTGGGAGGTCGACCGGTTCAAGGTCAAGGGCAACCCGAGCCAGGCGAAGACGATGAAGGAGATCGCCATGGCCGCGCACACGAGCAACCTGCCGGACGGGATGGAGAAGGGTCTCGACGCGACCGAGTACTACGACCCGCCGAACATGACGTTTCCGTTCGGCGCGTACGTCTGCGTGGTCGACGTCGACCGCTACACCGGCGAGGCGAAGGTGCGGCGTTTCTATGCGCTCGACGACTGCGGCACGCGGATCAACCCGATGATCATCGAGGGCCAGATCCACGGGGGCCTGACCGAGGCGTTCGCGGTCGCGTTCGGGCAGGCGATCCCGTTCGACGAGAACGGCAATCACCTCGGCAACAGCCTGATGGACTACTTCCTGCCGACCGCCGTGGAGACGCCCCACTGGGAGACGGATCACACCGTGACGCCATCGCCGCATCACCCGATCGGCGCGAAGGGCGTGGCGGAGTCGCCGCACGTCGGCGGCATCCCCTGCTTCAGCAACGCGGTGATCGACGCCTTCGCGCATCTCGGCGTGACGCACATGGACATGCCGCACACGTCGTACCGCGTGTGGCAGCAGTGCAAGGCGCTGGGCATCAACGAGAGGTAGCGCCGGTGGCGGGACCGTTGGCATGAAAGTCGACCTGGAGAAGACGTTTCCGCTGCCGGGCGCGGCCGCGGTCGCCTGGGAATTCCTGCAGAACGTCGAGGCGGTAGCGGGTTGCATGCCGGGTGCGGCGATCACCGAGCGGCGGCCCGACGGCAGCTTCAAGGGCACGGTCACCGTGCGCGTCGGTCCCGCGACGATGTCGTTCCGCGGCGAGCTCGCCGTGCGCGACGTCGATCCGGCGACGCGCTCGCTGCGGCTCCTGGGCAAGGGCACCGACAGCACGGGAACGTCGGGCGCGTCGATGGATCTCTCGGCGCGCATCGACGCCGTCGCCGCGGAAGCGAGCCAACTGGTCGGCAGGAGCGAAGTGTCGATGAGCGGCAAGGCCGCCGCGTTCGGAGGACGGATGATGAATTCCGTCGCCGACCAGATCCTGAAGCAGTTCGGCGACAACTTCGCGGCGCAGGTGGCAGCCCTTGCGGCGCAGCGGAGCGCCGACGCGGCGTCCGGTGCCGCGCCCTCGGCCGGCGATGCGCGCGCACCGGCGCCCCCTCCGACGCCTCCACCGCGCGCGGAGCTCGACGGTCTCGCGCTCCTGTGGGCCGTGCTCAAGGACTGGCTGCGCGGTCTCTTTCGCAAGCGAGCCGCGTGAATCCGACGGCACAGCGGAGCAACGAAGTCGCCGCCCTGCAGCGCGCGTTGCAGGAGGCAGGCTACATCGCCGAGGCCCCGCTCGCGGCGGCGCTCCTGCTGATGCTGGACCTCGAGCGCCCGTTGCTGCTCGAGGGCGACGCCGGCGTGGGCAAGACGGAGGTCGCGAAGGCGCTCGCCACGGTGCGCGCCGCGCGGCTCATCCGCCTGCAGTGCTACGAAGGGCTGGATGCTCACGCCGCGATGTACGAATGGAACTACCAGCGCCAGCTCCTCGCCATCAAGCTGCTCGAGGACGACGACCGGCCGGTCGCGCTGAAGGAGCAGGACATCTTTTCCGAGCGGTACCTGCTCAAGCGACCTCTGCTCGAAGCGATCAGCTGCGAGGAACCGCCGGTGCTCCTGATCGACGAGGTCGACCGCGCCGACGAGGCGTTCGAGGCCTACCTGCTGGAGCTGCTGTCGGACTTCCAGATGTCGATCCCGGAGCTCGGCACCGTGCGCGCGGTGTCGCGCCCCCTCGTGATCATCACGTCCAACGGCACGCGCGAGCTTTCCGACGCGCTTCGCCGCCGCTGCCTCTACCAGTACATCGACTATCCGAGCTTCGAGAAGGAGCTCGCCATCGTGGAGATCCGCGCGCCCGAGACGGCGGGCCGGTTCGCGCGCCAGCTCGTCGAGTTCGTGCAGGCCGTTCGCCGGATGGAGCTGCAGAAGAAGCCGGGAATCGCCGAGACGCTCGACTGGACGGCGGCGCTGCTGCGCCTCGGCATTTCGACGATCGACGACGACGGGGCCGAGCGGATCCTCGAATCGCTGAGCGCCCTCGTCAAGACGCGCGCCGACCGCGCCGGCTTCACCCGCGACGTCGTCGCCCGTATCGCGGCCGCATGCTGATCGCCGCTCCGGTTCCGCACGATCGCGATCCCGGCGCCGCGCTGCGCGCGCGCGTCGCCGGCTTTGCCGGCTTCCTGCGCGCCAACGGATATGGCGTAGGGGGCGGCGAATCGGTGCGGGTCCTCGAGACCGCGGAACGCGTCGGGCTCTTCGACGGCGAGATCCTGCGCTGGAGCCTGAAGGCGCTCCTGTGCGGGCGCGGCGAGGAGTGGCGGCGCTTCGATCCGCTGTTCGACGCGTACTTCCTGCCGCCGAACAGGAAGTCGTTTGCAGCGAGCCCGGCCGCGACGAACGGACCGCCCGAGTTCGCGGGAGCTGCCGGCGATGCCGACCGCGAGCTGCCCATCGGCGCTCCGGGCGACGCCGCCGGCGACGACGACGGCGGCAGGCATGGCGCGAGCCGCGAGGAGTCGCTCGCCGCCGCCGACTTCCGCGACCTCGACCGCGCCGACCGGATGCGCGAGGTCGAGGCCCTGATGCGCCGCTTCGCCCGGCGCCTGAGGCACCTGCGGCTGCGCCGCGAGGCGCGCGTCGTCCGCGGCCGCCGCCTCGACCTGCAGGGCACGATACGCCGGAGCGTCGTGAGCGGCGGCACGCCGTTCCGCCTCTCCTGGAAGGATCGCCGCCGCGTGCGCCCGCGCCTCGTCCTGCTGCTCGACGTGAGCCGCTCGATGAGCGCGTACAGCTTCTTCTACCTGCGTCTCGCGCGCGCGCTCTGCGCGGAGCTCGCCGACGTGCATTGCTTCATCTTCCACACGCGCCTGACCGGCATCGGCGAAGCGCTGCGCGAC
Organism: Casimicrobiaceae bacterium; assembly: GCA_035635175.1. GTDB lineage: Bacteria > Pseudomonadota > Gammaproteobacteria > Burkholderiales > Casimicrobiaceae > CAIWHR01. The sequence continues at coordinate 4,789 of DASQBO010000252.1, forward strand.
CCCGATCCGTGGCGCTCGCAGGAGCGATTGCACCTGCTGGCCGCCGGCTGGGGGGGCGGAACCCGGATCGGCGAATGCGTGCAGGAGTTCAACCGCGTCCACGCCCCGCGCCTCGTGCACGCCCGCACCGCGGTGATCGTCGTCAGCGACGGCTACGACACCGGCGCGCCGGAGGCGCTCGGAGATGCGCTGGGCGCACTGCGCAGGCGCGCGCGCCGCCTCGTGTGGCTCAATCCGCTGCTGCGCCAGCCGGATTACCGGCCGCTCGCGCGCGGCATGCAGGCGGCGTTGCCGCACCTCGATCTCCTGGCGGCGGGCGCCGACCTGGCCGACATCGAGCACATCCTGCCCAATCTCATCGGGACGCTGCGATGACCCACGACGAACTCCTCGAGCTGGCGCGCGAATTGAACGGCCGTCGCGAGCCGTACGCGCTGGTCACGGTGGTGCGCGCGGTCGCGCCCACGTCGGCCTATCTGGGCGCGCAGGCGATCGTCCTCGCGGACGGCACCTTGCACGGCTGGATCGGCGGCGGCTGCGCGAAGGGCGTCGTCATCGGCGCCGCGCAAAGCGCGATCGCCGCCGGCGAGCCCAGGCTCGTGCGGATCTCCAACGAGCGCATTCAGGACGAGGACGGAATCGAGCAGCACGCCATGTCGTGCGCGAGCAACGGCACGATCGAGATCTTCATCCAGCCCTACAGCGCGCGCAGCGCGCTGTGCGTGCTGGGCGACACGCCGGCCGCGGACGAGGCCCGCTTTCTCGCCGATCGGCTCCGGATCCGGCTGACCGACGACCCGGACGAAGCGCCGGTGATCCTCGTTGCGACGCAGGGGCAGGGCGACGAGGAAGCGCTCGAGCGCGCGCTCGGGAGCCGCGCGACGCACGTGCTCATGATCGCGAGCCGACGCAAGGCGGAGAGGCTCCGCGCCGTCATGCGGATGCGTGGCATCGACGACGAGCTGCTCGCACGCCTTTCCGCGCCCGCCGGCCCGGATGCCGGCGCCAAGACGCCGGGAGAAATCGCGCTGGTGGCGATCGTCGGCGTGCTCGCGCTTCTTCGCGGTCGCGGCCAGGCGCCTGCCTTCCGGCCGGCGGAGACGGCGGCCGCCGTGACGGCTGCCGCGGCGCCGCCGGATTCCCACGCGCGCGATGCCGCCGTGCCGGGACCGAAGTTCGTCAATCCCGTCTGCGGGATCGCGGTCGACACCGCGGCGCCGAAGCACGTCGAGACGTACGAGGGTGTCGCCTATTACTTCTGCTGCGACTGCTGTCTCACCACGTTCAGGCAGGAACCCGCGAAATTCGCGGCGATCCACCGCGCCGCGGGCGCAAGCGTCCCGGCCTGAGGCGCGACTCAACGAGGATCGCGCCGCCGCCGCTTCGGGCGACGTGGCCGCTGCGGAGCCGATTCGGCCCCGCTTAGGGACGAAGCACGTGTTTTCCGGGACCGGACCGCCGTCGCGGGCCGAACGGCGCGGAGCGGGCGGGCAGCGGCCCGCGTGGCGTCCCGATCCGTCAGGCAAATGGCAGGGTGTTGATCGGCGTCAACGGGCACGGCACCGTCGCGTCGCGGCGCAGGGGACAATGCGGTGTGAGGCGCCCGGACCCGGTGGTCCCGCGGAAGAGGAGGGCGCCCACGGCCAACGATGAAGGCCGGACCCGTTGCCGAGCTCGACCTCGACCGCGAAGCAGCGGCGGGTGCGCTCACGCGCGAGGTGCGCTGCACGGGCACGTGGACGCTCGAAGGCGTCGCGTCGCTCGAAAGGCGGATCGAGACTCTGAACTGGCCCCGCGCCGGCGAGCTCGTCATCGACGGGACCGGGATCTCGGCGCTCGACAGCTCCGGCGCCTGGCTCCTGCAGCGGACCGCGCGCGATCTGCGCGCCCGGGGCGTCGCCACGCGCATCGCCGGGCTGCGCCCGGAGTTCGAATCGCTGATGCAGCTGATCGCCGCGCGCGGGATCGCGGCGCCGCCGCCGCCGCCTTCGCCGCAGGGCTTGCTGGAGAGCGTCGGCCGGAAAGCGTGGGCGAGGGTGGAGAACGCCGAAGGCTTCCTCGCTTTCGTCGGCGAGGCGTTCTCGGCGCTGTTCCGCTCGATCGTGCAGCCCCGGCGCATCCGCTGGCGCGCGATCCTGCACAACATCCAGGCCGCCGGATTCGACGCGCTGCCGATCACGGGGCTGCTGTCGTTCCTGATGGGCATCGTGATCGCGTACCAGGGCGCTGACCAGCTGCAGAGGTTCGGCGCCAACATCTTCGTCGCCGATCTCGTCGGCATCGCGATGCTGCG
>DASQBO010000253.1:0-4365 GCA_035635175.1 Casimicrobiaceae bacterium
ATCTTCCAGGCGAACCAGGACGCGCAGGCCGCCGGCCGGCCGTTCCACATCCTGCAGGGAATGCCGAAGGAGGGCGCGGTCCTCGCGGTCGACAACATGGTGATCCAGAAAGGCGCGCCGCGGCCCGACCTCGCGCTGCAGTTCATGAACTACCTGCTCGAGGGCAAGAACTCCGCCGAGCTCACGAACCTGATCGGCTCGGGCAACCCGAACACCGAGGCGATCAAGTACATCAAGCCGGAGCTCCTCAAGAATCCGGCGGTCTTCCCGGACAAGGAGGTCCTCCCGAAGCTCGAGCAGTTGAAGGACCTGACGGCGGCGCAGCGCCGGCTGCGCAACAAGCTGTGGACGGAGATCAAGGCCGGCCGCTGAGGACCTGTCGCAAAATGGGCTGCGCGGCCCGATAGCTTTGTCGTGTCCTCGCTCGCCCCTCGCTGTACGTCAATGTACCCTCTCGGGGCTCGCTGCGGGCCTTCGCGCTATCGGGCCGTTCGCCGGGATTTTGCGACAGGTCCTGGCTCGCGTCGCGCATGACGCCGGATGCCGCGGGCTTCCTCCGGCTGCGCGCGCTCCATCGCGAGCCCGCCGAGATGGCGGCACTCCAGGCGGTGCTCGAGGCCGCGCCGCAGTACTACGAAGCCGTGACCGGCGGGCCGGCCGAGGCGCAGAGCACGTTCACCGCGTCGCCGCCCTTCGCGGCCGCCGCCGTCGTGCTCGAGCGGCCGCTCGCGCCCGGCGGCGCGGCGGGGTAGATTCGGCGCATGGACATCACGGTCCTGCGCCTCGACGCGGCGCGGCGCGACGACTTCCTGGGGTTCTTCGACCACGAGCGCGGGCCCGCCTTCGCCGACAATCCCGGCTGGGCGAAGTGCTACTGCCACTTCTACCACGTCCCGAAGGCCATCCGCTGGCCGAGCCTCGACGCGGCGGCGAACCGGGCCGCGATGACCGCGCGCATCGAGGCGTCCGAGATGGAGGGTTTCCTCGCGTATGCGGGTGGCGAGGTCGTCGGCTGGATGAACGCGCAGCCGTACGCGAAGCTGCCGCACTGCGCGGCGCGGATGGGCATCGCTCCTCCGCCGCTGCCGGTGCCCCCGCACGAGGCGGCGGCGATCGTCTGCTTCGTCATCGCACCGCGGTGGCGGCGCCGAGGCGTCGCGCGCGCGCTCCTCGAAGGCGCGCTCGCATCGTTCGCGGCGCGCGGCCTCCGCATCGTCGACGCCTTCCCGTTCAAGGCCGGCGCGAGCACGGCGCCCGCCGACCACTACCACGGCCCGCCATCGCTCTTCCGCGAGGCCGGGTTCGGCGTGCTGGCCGAGCACGCGGACGTGACGGTGATGCGCAAGCACCTCGCCCCGGCTTTCTGACCTGTCCGCGCGAGCACGATGCCCCCGCGTTCGTCGCCGTCGCTCCTGCCGCACTACCTCGTGATCCTGTACGGACTCGCGATCGCGTATGCGAGCCTGCAGCCGTTCTCGCCGTGGATCACGCCGCCGCCGGGCGCCCCCTTCTTTCTCTTCGCGCCGTGGCCGCCGCGCTGGACGCGCTTCGACGTCATCGTCAACGCCGTCGCGTACGCGCCGTTCGGCTTCTTCGTCGCGCTCGTGCCGCGGCGGCGACCGCCGCTCGGCCGCCTGTCGGTTGCCGTCGCGGCCGGCGCGGCGATGTCGTTCGCGATGGAGACGCTGCAGATGTTCGTGCCCCCGCGCGATGCGAGCGTCATCGATCTGATCTCGAACACCGCCGGCGCCGCGATCGGCGGACTGGCTGCGGTGGCACTGGCGCGCTCGCGCGCGAGGCACGGGGTGCGGTCGTTCCGCGAGCGCTGGTTCGTCCCGGGACGGCTCGGCGACCTCGGCCTCGCGCTGCTCGCGATCTGGCTCGCGGTGCAGGTGAACCCGGGCATTCCGCTCTTCGCCATCGTCTTCGATCCCTCGCCGGAGTTCGGCGCCGCGGTCAACGCGCCGCTCGCCGCCGGCACGACCGACCACGCGGCGGCGCTGGTCGAGGGCGCGCACAGCGCGTTCCAGCTCCTGGGGGTCGGGCTCTTCCTGTCGCTGCTCCTGCGCGAGCGGAGGCTCGTCGGCGGCGCGGTCGTCCTCCTGATCGGCGCGGCGCTCGCCGCGAAGGGCATCGCCGCCGCGATCCTGCTCAAGCCCGACGCCTGGGAGCACTGGCTTTCGCCGGGGGTGTCGACCGGCGTCGCGGCGGGTGCGCTGCTCCTGCTGACGATGATCTGGCTGCCGCGCCCGGTGCAGGTCGCCGTCGCGACGATCGCGCTCCTGTCCTCGCTCCTGACGACGCTCCTCGCGCCGGACCTCCTGTTCGCGCGCGCTCCGCTGTCGCTGTTCGCGTGGTCGTACGGGCACCTGCTCCACTTCAACGGCCTCACGCACTTCGTGCTTCTCTGCTGGCCGCTGGTCGCGACGGCGTACCTGTTCGCGCTCGCGGGGAGCAGGAACTGGGGCCGCGCCGAGTGAGCGGCGGCGGGCCTTCTGCTATCGTGTCCCGCATGGTTCTGCCGGCCGTCGACGACGCGATCGATCCCGCGCGCATCCGCCGGGCGCTCGTCATCAAGCTTCGGCACCACGGCGACGTGCTCCTGTCCTCGCCGGTGTTCACGGTGCTGAGGCACGCCGCGCCGCACGCCGAGATCGACGCGCTCGTCTACCTCGAGACGGCGGCGATGCTCGAGCGGCATCCCGCGATCTCGATCGTCCACACGATCGACCGCCGCCTCAAGTCGCGCGGCCCGCTCGCGCAGCTCGCGGGCGACGGCCGGCTGTGGCGCGCGCTCCGCGCACGGCGGTACGATCTCGTCGTCCACCTCACCGAGCACCCGCGCGGCGCGTGGCTGTCGCGGATCGCCGGCGCCCGCTGGAGCGTCGCGCCCGAGCGCGAGCGCGCCGGCTGGTTCTGGCGCTCGTGCTTCACCCACCGCTTCCTGCTGCCGCGCGCGACGCCGCGGCACACGGTCGAGGCGAACCTCGACGCGCTGCGCCGGATCGGCATCTGGCCCGACGACGACGACAAGCGGCTCGTCCACGTCCCCGGGTCCGAAGCGCAAGCGCGGGTCGCGTCGCTCCTCGCCGAGCACGGCCTCGTTCGCGGACGCTTCGCCGTCCTCCATCCGGCGTCGCGCTGGCTCTTCAAGTGCCTGCCGGCGGGGCCGACCGCGGCGGTGGTCGATCGCCTCGCCGCACGCGGGCTCGCCGTGGTCCTGACCGGCGCGCCGGATCCGGCCGAAGCGCCGCTCATTGCGGCCGTCAAGGCCGCCGCGACGTCGCCCCTCGTGGACCTGGCGGGACGGCTGTCGATGCCGGAGCTCTCCGCGCTCATCGCCGCGGCACGCCTGTTCGTCGGCTGCGACACGGCGCCGATGCACCTCGCGGCGGCCGCGGGCACCCCCGTCGTCGCCTGGTTCGGGCCGAGCGACGAGCGGAGCTGGGGACCGTGGCGCGTGGCGCATCGCGTCGTCGCCTCGACGATCCATCCATGCCGCCCCTGCCACAACAACGGCTGCGGCGGCAGCAACAACGCTGACTGCCTCCTGACGCTGCCGGAGGAGCGCGTCGTCGCCGCGGTCGACGCGCTCCTCGACGAGACCGCACCCGCGGCCCGATGAAGCTCGGGATCGTCCGCCAGCGGTACACGCCGTTCGGCGGCGCGGAGCGGTTCGTCGAGCGCGCGATCGACGCGCTCCTCGGGCGCGGGGTCCGGGTGCAGGTCTATACCCGCGCGTGGCCCGCGGCCCGCGCCGGACGCATCGAGCCCGTCATCTGCAATCCGTACTACGTGGGCGGCGTCTGGCGCGACGCCGGCTTCGCGCGCGCCGTGCGCGCCGCGCTCGCCCGCGACCGGCCCGACGTCGTCCAGACCCACGAGCGCATCGCCGGCTGCGACATCTTCCGCGCCGGCGACGGCGTGCACCGCGCGTGGCTGGCCGAGCGCGTGCGCACCGGGGGCAGGGCCGAGCGCCTCGCGATCGCCGCGAATCCGCACCACCGCTACCTGCTCGGCGCCGAGGCGAAGGTCTTCGCCGATCCGTCGCTCAAGGCCGTGATCTGCATCTCGCAGATGGTGCGCGAGGACGTGCGCCGTCATTTCACGGTGCCCGACGCGAAGTTGCACGTGATCTACAACGCGGTCGACCCGCGCGAGTTCGGACCCGGCGTCCGGCAGCACCGCGCGGCGATGCGCCAGCGACTGGGGCTCGCCCCCGACCACGTCGCCTTCCTGCTCGTCGGTTCCGGCTACGCGAGAAAGGGGGTGCCGGCGGCGCTGCGCGCGCTCGCGCGCCTCTCGCCGCGCGCGCAGCTCGTCGTCGTCGGCCGCGAAAAGGATCCTGCGCGTTACGAGACGCTT
>DASQBO010000254.1:0-4421 GCA_035635175.1 Casimicrobiaceae bacterium
CGCGAACGCGTTCGTCGCGATGATGGACGGCTACCTCGCGAAGCTCGACCGGCTGGGCGCGACCGTCGTCGTCACCGCCGACCACGGGATGAACGCGAAGACCGACGCGTTCGGGCGCCCGAACATCGTCTTCCTGCAGGACCTCGCCGACCACTGGTACGGCAAGGACGCCGCGCGCGTGATCCTGCCGATCACCGACCCGTACGTCGTGCACCACGGCGCGCTCGGCTCGTTCGCGACGATCTACCTGCCGCAGGAGACGGTCGGCGACGCGGAGGTCCGGCTGCGCTCGGTGCCCGGGGTCTGGCAGGTGCTCGGCCGCGACGAGGCCTGCCGCCGCTACGAGCTGCCGCCCGACCGCGTGGGCGACGTCGTCGTCGTGGCGGAGCGCCTGTGGACGCTCGGCACGAGCCGCTCGCGCCACGATCTCTCGGGGCTCGACGCGCCGCTGCGCTCGCACGGCGGGGTCTCCGAGCAGCAGGTGCCGCTGATCGCGAACCGCCCGGCGCCGAACCTTCCCGACCGCCGCTGGCGCAACTTCGACGCCTTCGACCTGGCGCTCAACCGACTCGGATGACCCGATGATGAACACGATGACCGACCTGGCCGCGATCCGCGCCGGAGAACCCCTCCACGAGAAGATGCGCATCGGCGGCGAGCGCATCGGCGGAAGCCGCGTGATCGAGGTGCACAACCCGTACACCGGCGCGGTCGTCGGCACGGTGCCCAAGGGAACCGTCGAGGACGTCCGGCGCGCCTTTTCGATCGCGCGGGCCTACAAGCCGACGCTGACGCGCTACCAGCGCTACGAGATCTGCCGCCGCACCGCCGAGATCATCCGCTCGCGCGCGGAGGCGGTCTCCGACCTCATCACCGCCGAGTGCGGGATCGGCAAGAAGGACTCGCGCTACGAGGTCGGCCGCGCCTGCGACGTGTTCATCTTCGCCGGCAACGCGGCGCTCGCCGACGACGGCCAGGTGTTCTCGTGCGACATCACCCCCCACGGCCGCAGGCGCAAGGTCTATACGCTGCGCGAGCCGCTGCTCGGCGCGATCTCGGCGATCACGCCGTTCAACCATCCGCTGAACCAGGTCGCGCACAAGGTCGCGCCGTCGATCGCGACCAACAACCGGATCGTGCTGAAGCCGACCGAGAAGACGCCGCTCACGGCGCTGCTCCTCGCCGACATCCTCTACGAGGCGGGCCTGCCGCCCGAGATGCTCTCCGTCGTCACCGGCGACCCCAAGGAGATCGCCGACGAGATGCTGACGAATCCCGACGTGGATCTCGTCACCTTCACCGGGGGCGTGGCGATCGGCAAGTACATCGCGGCGAAGGCGGTCTACAAACGGCAGGTGCTCGAGCTCGGCGGCAACGATCCGCTGATCGTCATGGAGGACGCCGATCTCGACGAGGCCGCGACGCTCGCCGCGATCGGCTCGTATCGGAATTCCGGGCAGCGGTGCACGGCGATCAAGCGGATGCTCGTCCAGGAATCCGTGGCGGACGACTTCGTCGCCCGGCTGCTCGCGAAGACGCAGGCGTGGACCTACGGCGATCCGATGGACCCCGCGATGGAGATGGGGACGGTGATCGACGAGGCGGCCGCGAAGTCGTTCGAGGCCAGGGTCGGCGAGGCGGTGGCGAAGGGTGCGAGGCTCCTCTGGGGCAACGAGCGCCGCGGCGCCCTTTATTCGCCGACGCTCGTCGATCGCGTCACCCCCGAGATGCCGCTCGTCAAGTACGAGACGTTCGGCCCCGTGTCGCCGATCCTGCGATTCCGCACCCTCGACGAAGCGATCGCGCTCGCGAACGGCACCGACTACGGGCTCTCGTCGGCCGTTTGCACCAACCGCCTCGACTACGTCACGCGGCTCGTCGCCGAGCTCCACGTCGGCAGCGTCAACGTCCGCGAGGTGCCGGGCTACCGGCTCGAGCTCACGCCGTTCGGCGGCATCAAGGACTCGGGCCTCGGCTACAAGGAGGGCGTGCAGGAGGCGATGAAGGGTTTCACCAACGTCAAGACCTACTCCCTTCCCTGGTAGGCGCATGAACGACCGCACGCCGCCGATCGCCGACGCCGCCGCCGAAGGGGACGTCAACCTCTCGCCGCTGCGCCGGGCGTTCGAGGCAGGGCACGTGCACGCGCAGACCCGATCGCTCCTCGATGCCGACGCCCGCGTCTTCCTGCACCAGTCGCTGTCGACGCCCTGCTTCAACGCGCTGGCCGCGTGCGACGGCATCTGGCTCACGGACGTCGAGGGCCGGCGGATCATGGACTTCCACGGCAACAGCGTCCATCAGGTCGGCTACCGCCATCCGCAGGTGATGGCGGCAGTGCGCGCGCAGCTCGACACGCTGCCCTTCTCGCCCCGCCGCTTCACGAACGAGCCGGCGGTCGCGCTCGCGCAGCGGCTCGCGGCGCTCGCGCCCGACCCGCTCGGCAAGGTGCTGTTCGCGCCCGGAGGAACGCTGGCGATCGGCATGGCGCTGAAGCTCGCGCGGATCGCCACCGGCCGCCACAAGACGCTGTCGCTGTGGGACAGCTTCCACGGCGCCTCGCTCGACGCGATCTCGATCGGCGGCGAAGCCGTGTTCCGCAAGGGCGTCGGTCCGCTGCTTCCCGGCGCCGAGCACGCGCCCCCGTGCGATCCGCGCGGCTGCCGCTTCGGCTGCGGCGGCGCGTGCAATCTCCGGTGCGCCGAATACGTCGACTACGTGCTCGGCAAGGAGGAGGACGTCGGCGCGGTGGTCATCGAGACCGTGCGCTCGACCGACGTTCAGGCGCCGCCGCCCGGCTACTACCGGATCGTCCGCGACGCGTGCGACCGCCACGGCGCGCTGCTGATCCTCGACGAGATCCCGATCTGCCTCGGCCGCACCGGCCGCATGTTCGCCTTCGAGCACTACGGCGTCGTTCCGGACATGGTGGTGCTCGGCAAGGGACTGGGTGGCGCCGTGTTCCCGCTCGCGGCACTGATCGCGCGACGCGATCTTGACGTCGCGGCGGACCGCGCGCTCGGCCACTACACGCACGAGAAGAGCTCGGTCGGCTGCGCGGCGGCGCTCGCGACGCTCGACGTGATCGAGCGCGAGGGGCTCTGCGAGCGCGCCCGCGTCCTGGGGGCATCCGCGCTCGAGCGCCTCCGGGCGTTGCAGGCCCGGCATCCGCTCGTCGCCGACGTTCGCGGGATCGGCCTCCTGCTCGCCGTCGAGCTCGCGCGGGACGGCGCGCCCGCCCGGCGCGAGGCCGAGCAGGTCATGTACGAGTGCCTCGCCCGCGGCCTGTCGTTCAAGGTCGGACAGGGCAACGTGCTGACGCTCGTTCCGCCGCTCGTGATCGCGCAGGCCGACCTCGACGCCGCGCTCCACATCCTCGACGACGCGCTCTCGGCCGTCGAAGCGGGAGCGACATGACAGGCGACCGTCGTTGCCGCGAGCGCGGCAATCCTTTCGACGGACGTCGCTGGGTCCCCGCGTCCGCGGGGACGACTTTCTGACATGCAGACGCTCCTGAACCTGCTCGCCGGCGTGTCGCTGCTCGTCTGGGGCACGCACATCGTGCGCACGGGCATCCTGCGCGTCTACGGCGGGCCGCTGCGGCGCCTCCTCCGCGGCAGCGTCGAGAACCGACTCGCGGCGTTCTTCGCCGGTGTGGGCGTCACCGGGCTCATCCAGAGCAGCACCGCGACCGCGCTCATCGTCGCCGCCTTTGCGGGCCAGGGCCTGATCGGCACGGCGCCCGCGCTGGCCGTCATGCTCGGCGCGGACGTCGGCACTTCGCTCGTCACCGTCGTGCTCTCGTTCGACCTGTCGTGGCTCGCGCCGCTCCTGATCTTCGTCGGCGTCGTGCTGTTCCTCGGCTGGCAGTCGGAGACGGTCGGCCGGTTCGGACGGATCGTGATCGGCCTCGGGCTCATCATGTTCGCGCTGCAGTGGATCGGCGTCGCCGCGCGTCCGGTCGTCGAGGCGGCGGGCGTCAAGGTGATCTTTGCCGCGCTCACGGGCGACCTGCTGCTCGACATGATCATCGCCGCGCTCCTGACCATCGCCTGCTACTCGAGCCTCGCGGTCGTCCTCCTGCTCGCCGCGTTCGCTTCGCTCAAGGTGATCTCCCTCCCCGTCGCACTCGGGCTCGTCCTCGGCGCGAACCTCGGCAGCGGGATCCTCGGCATCCTCTCGACGTTCCGCTCGCCGCCGGAAGCCCGCCGGGTGACGCTCGGCAACTTCCTGTTCAAGCTCATCGGCTGCGCGCTGCTGATGCCGGCGGTCGGCAGCATCGAGGGCTGGATCGAGGGCATGCAGCTCGACCCCGCGCGCGAGGTCGTGCTCTTCCACCTGTTCTTCAACGTGGCGCTGGCACTGCTTCTCATCTTCTTCACCGCGCCGATCGCGCGCATCGCCGAGCGCCTGCTTCCGTC